>JAEDEG010000010.1 GCA_016293435.1 Clostridia bacterium | reverse complement strand
AGTTCAATCTCCCACTGAAAACGTTGAATGACGCGGCTTTGCCGCTTATTGAAATGATACTTTTGTTCAAGCAATTTATCAGGTTTTGGTGCAGCATAACGGAGGAAAAACAAATGAGAGGTATTTATAAAGCCTTTGCTTACCTGATTATATTTTGTGTTGCAGTATGCAGTATGATTTTTTGTGATGTATATGCCGTTCAATTTGAACCTGCTACTGCATCCGACTTTGAAGTAGATTCGTTTTTTGGCGACAACATGGTTTTTCAGCAAAACGAAGAAATACGCGTGTGGGGAACGTCGGCAAGCGAGGGAAAATACATAAATGCCCGTCTGGGTGAGTCATATGCAGCGGCCAAGGTGTCGAATGGCAGCTGGGAGCTTTCTTTTGCGCCGAGGGTATATTCGTCGGAGCCTCTTGTGCTCGAAATTTACGGCGGTGACGGCAGCGAATATGTATCCTTCGAAAACATCCGCATAGGTGATGTATGGTGGGTAACAGGTCAGTCGAACATAGAGTTTGCGGCATCGGCATCGTCTTCGTGGGCAGAGTTTGCCGCTTCACTTACAGGAGATGAAAATGTATATCTTTACGATATAGGCGATTCGTTTTCCGGTGAGGGCTGTCACGACAGATGGCGCAGGCTAAACAAATACAGCTCAGCCTCGGCAAGTGCTCTGGCATGTTTTGTATCAAAGGGACTTACAGATGCATTTAACAACGAAATCCCCATAGGCATGATTATAACCGGCTACAGCGGCGCGGAGCTTGCTTCGTTCATGCCGCCGCAGCTCACAGAGAATGCTACCTTTGCGGCAGAAAAAAACAAAATATACAATAATGTTATAAGTCATTTTGTCAAAGCCTCGGTCAGGGGGATTATATGGTATCAGGGGGAGGCCGATGCTTCGGTATATTCCGACTATTCTCAAAAGCTTTCATCGTTTATAACATGGCTCAGAAAGCAGAAAAATCAATACAGACAGTGTTTCCCGGTGTATGCAGTTGAGCTCACACCGTGCTTTTGGGACGGTGACGACCCCAATCGTCAATATATAGACTACGGTGAGGTAAGGGGTGAAACCGGTGTTATTTGTGCCGGGCTTGATAATTTTTATATGTGCCCCACATCAGACTTGTGGAAAAACAAAGATTATTCCAACAATCTGCACCCCGACAATAAGCAGCAGATTGCACAAAGGCTTTGCTCGATGATTTTGTCGGGTGATTACGGATATGAGGGATATGAATTGTTTTTCGGACCTCAACTGACCGGCTACACCATATCTGATAACGGTAAATGCGCCGTACTAACGTTTGACATGGAGCTTGCCGACACATCCACAGCGGGATTTACGGTGATAGACGGGCAATGGCATCCTATCACCGATACAGATATCATAATTGACGACGCCCGTATAACGGTTAAAAGCAAAAAAGAGATAAAAATAATCAGATACAATACCAAAACAGACAACGTTTTCGGTGAAGATATATTTCTCAAAAGTCTGCACGGAATTCCTGTTTCGGCTTTTGCGGTTACATATGAAGTTCCCGAAAGCAAAGAGCAGGAGAGCAATGCATTATGGCACTGCTTCAATGATGCTTTGTGGATGCAGATTGGCATGCTGTTTTGTTCCTTTTTGGTAATAGCCGTTGTTTACAAGTATATGCGTTTTTGAATTTTATATAAATACAATTGCAGATATGGAGATTGCATATGATAGTTTTTTGTTTTGACAGTGATAAAAAAACAGAGAATATTTTCAGAGATATAATTGATTCAAATGATTTTGGTGTGGAGAAATTCTATTTTAACGACAAGCCGGAGAGCGTAGCTTTCTCAGGCAATGCCGGAAGTATTGTTGCGTTTATTGACACGCGTATTCAGGAAAAAAAGAGAAATAGCTTTTTTTTGGCTGTTCGATTCAGAGAAAAATATCCCGACAGCCATATAGTGTTTATGTCGCTTTATCCCGAAGATATGCCTTTGTGCTTTAAAAATTTAATACGTCCGTCGGGTTTTTTGCTAAAACCCATAGCCCCACCCGAAATATCCGAGCTTTTGCATAGTATAAGTCAGCACGAAAGAAAAACCGCAAAGACAAATATTATTCATATTTCCACAAGAGAATATAAGTATAATATAGAAATTAACAAAATTCTTTATCTTTCAACGGTCGGAAAAAAGCTCTATGTCAAAATGACAAACGGAGAGAAACTCGAATTTTACGGAACCTTATCGGCATTGGAAAAAGAGTACGATAATTTTGTCAGATGTCACAGTGGATTTCTGGTTAACAAGCTGTATATAAAAGGCATCAAAAGGGGAGAGGTGGAGCTTGTGGGCTGTTCCGAAACTCTGCCCGTTTCAAAAAAATATAAGGGTGTTATCGAAAATATCGGTTAATTGGGGTCAGACACCATAAAATAGCTGCCTGATTTTTTGCTGTCTTGACAAAAAAACGGATAAAACGACTTTTAATCTGATAAATAAGGCAAAAATATCCATTTTGTTTATTCATCCCAAAAAAAGGTTAATTATCCGTATTGCTTGAAAATCAAGGGATGCACCGCTATAATATACAGAGTGAGTAAACAAATTTTAAGAAAAGGAGATTAATTTTATGTTAACAAAAATTAAGAAAAAAGCTACTGTTGCACTGGCTGCGGCCGTTTGCCTGTCATCAGTAAATGCTTTTGCTGCACAGTGGTGTATCAAAGATTATGATACAACCAATGCAATGGCGGGTACAAAGCCGGTTGTTCCAATCGTTTATCAGGAATTTGACGACAACGGACTCCCCACCGGCAGAGTGGTATCCGGCAAGTCGGCTCAGGCCGAAGGTCTCAAAGGCTATGCAGATGCAGAGCTCGCAAATGCATGGATTTCTGACGTTTATCCCAACAATGAGTATATCAACCTTTATGCTGACGGCGTTTATACCGGAAAGGTATTTGCTACAGGCAGAGACGGCGTTGATTTGGTTGAATACAAAGATGTAGACTTTATGTGGGAAGTAAGTGCTCCTCATAAAATTTACAGCATTAAAAAGGCAAAATTAAACATCAACGGCAAAGCAACATGGTTTGGTACAGTTGAAAAGAATTATCCCGTAAACTATACCGGACGCAATGCTGAGGTTACCGCAGAGAGAGTTGCATTTGGCTTTGCAGGATATGAAATATATGCTGCAAACAAAGTTGCACCCGTGCGTGATATAATTGAAAACTACTACAAAGATGCCAGAGCATACACTGCAATGGTTGGTCTCACCAAGGCAGAAATCAACCCCAACAGGGATTATGCTAAGTCTATCAATGTGACCGGAAAGGATCTTTTCATCCCCCGTACATATGATGTAAAGCTCACAGGTCCCGCTTTTGATGCTGAAGGAAACCAGATTAAAAACGGTATGACCATTTACGGTTCTTCTTATGCTAAACCCGGAGATATGAACATTGCAGATATCGTTGGCGTTTGTGCAGATACTGTAACCGGTGCTCTTATCGGCGCTGAGCTCACATGGACACCTGCCGGCTTTGAAGCAGCAGCTCCCTATAAGCTGTATGAATATCTTACAATCGACGGTGTTGTAATGGACGGACGTTATGTATACACAGATGCTGCAGGCTTCAACTACTATATGCCCGCTATCTACAGATATACCGGCGCTACCGCTAACCTTAAGTTCAGAACTGTTGTAGCCGAGGTTGATGCATCAGGTCAGGTTATTTTAGACAAGCAGATTTCCTACAACGACGGTATTTCATATGTATCTACCGGCGAAACTATCGCAACCGGTATTTACCCCAATGCTGAATATCGTGTTGAAAACGGAAACTTTGTTCCGGGAGAAAAAACTCTCACTCCCGTATATAAATTCAACTATAATGGTGAATTCTACTCCACCTACGAAATAAACGGCGAATGGTTCACAGAAAAATGGGGCAACTTCAACTATTCTGCAAAAGCTCCCCATGCTTATATCGCTCCCTATGTTAAATAATAGATTTTGACATAATCTGTCTATAGACTGAAAAATTACACCGGAACTCAAATGTGTTTACTCATGTAAATGTTCCGGTGTTTTTTTTGCACCGGTTTGAGCTTTGTAAAATTACACATCGTCAGAGAAGATTGACGTGAAAAATTCCTTGATTGACGTGAAAAAATCCTTGACAAATATTGCAAGGAGTACTATAATGTATGATAAGTGAGGGTATATCTCGCCACATGAGATTATATTCCGAAACTCGCAAATCATATTACGCAGGTAAAAAGGAGAATGAGAGTAAAATGTTAAAATCTAAAAAATTAAAAAGAGTACTTTCAATTATTGTGACTTCGGTTTTCTGCATGGTTGCTTTTTCGCAGACGTTGCATGCCGATGACTACGCATTAAAGGGAACGATTAGTTCTGCTTTAGAAATTATGGAAGGTAAGACCGAATGGGACACCCAGACGGATGGAAAGATCAACATTAAGCTTCAATCTGATACCGGTAGCGGTGAAATTTTTACCGCTTATAAGCTTTTGAATATTGAAAAAGACGCTGTTACCGGCATGCTTAAGGTAACAATCCCTAATGGTGCAAAGCCTTTCTGGAACAGTTATACAGGAAAAGATAGTGGAGTTGATGCAACTGTTCTTGATATAAAAGCTAAAATCAAGGAGGCAGGAGAAACGGCTGCCGCTCAAAGCAGTGACATTATAAACAAATTTATCGCCTTTACCGGATCAAAGCCTACCGGTAAGACTTCGGATCCGGCAGCTGGCGGCAAAACACAGATAACGACAGAATTCGGCTTCTACGCTATATTGCAAACAGGTGCTCCCGTTAACGGCCATATTGCTTCCGCACCTGTGCTTGCTTGTCTGCCTATGCAGGATCCTAATGGAAGTAAATGGCTCAGCGAATTCACAATTGTGCCTAAGGACGATGAAATCCGTGTTGAGAAAAAGGTGCATGCGTCTGATGAGCCCGACTTCAAGGATGAAACAATTACAAAAATCGGCGATACAGTTACTTATGAAATTATTGCAGAGCTTCCCGAATACGGAGCAGATATTTTAAACAGCGTTGTATATTCTCTTAAGGATAAACTTCCTGAAGGAGTTACCATTAAAGAAGGCACTCTAAATGTTACAATTGAGAGAAAGGGTGAAGCAACATTTAACGATGCAGCATCACTTGCCTCAGCTTCATATAACGGTGCGGATAGAACGATAACTCTTACTGTTAACGATTATGCGGGTGCAATCAATAAAGTATATGACAAAATCAAAATTACATATGACGCTGATCTGAACGAGAATGCCGTAATTGAAGGTTTGGGAAATGTTAACAATGTAACATTAGAATATTCTTCATATGTAGGCCAAACCGCAACAACCACAGCGGATGCTAAGGTTTACACCATGGGACTTGATATTACAAAGATTGACGCAGACGGCGGAGCAGCTCTTGCCGGTGCGGAATTTGAGGTATATACAAACAATAGCGGCACAGGTGTTCCAATTCAGTTTGTAGACACAACAGTAGGGGATGGCATACACAGATACAGAGTTGCAACGCAAGATGAAATAAATGCCGGCAGAGCTACACAAACAATCAAGGTAACCGATACCGAAGGTGAAAACAAAGGTAAGTTAATGCTTGACGGCTTGGACAACACAACATATTACTTCAAGGAAACAAAAGCACCGAAAGGCTACAATCTCCCGGATAATTTAGTTGATGTCAATGTTCAGCCTACCGATTCTGCAGATTACACGGAGGCAGGTAGCACAGAACTTGCATTCGACGCACACCGTCTGCTTAAGGAAATAACAAACACATCCGGTATAGACCTTCCTGTAACAGGTGGTATTGGTACTATAATCTTTACCGTAATAGGACTTTTGCTTATGTCGGGTGCAGCATACTTCCTTTTCTTTAGCAGAAAGAGAAATGCCAAATAATTATCAGATTTGCAAAAAAATCCGCTTGTAAGCAGTTTTACGGCGGATTTTTGCTTGGGTGATACATTATATGAAAAACAAAATAAAAATCATTGTATGTATTTTGATTTTTGCGGTAGGATTGTCGATATTGCTTTATCCTGCAGTAAGCAACTATTTCCACCAAAGGCATCAGCTGGGGATTATTGATGACTACCGCAAACAGATTGAAAAAATGTCACAGGAACAGATTGACGAACTAAAGAGTGCTGCAAGGGAGTATAACGAGCTTATTGCAGACCTTGCCATAAACGGCAGTACGGATATAACGGCATCTAACCTTGAATACAAAAACCTGCTCAACGTAAACGATGATGTAATGGCATATATTACGATTCCTGTCTGCGATATCAATCTGCCCATAAGACATGACTGCGGTGAGGACGTTCTGCAAAAAAGCGCAGGACACATTCCCGGAAGTTCTCTGCCTATAGGCGGTGAAAACACTCATGCTGTTATTACGGCACACAGGGGACTGCCCTCTGCAAAGCTCTTTACTAATATAGACAGGCTGAAAGAGGGCGACCTGTTCTTTATTCATGTGCTTGATGAAATTCTTGCCTATAAGGTGGATCAGATAAAAGTAGTTCTTCCCGATGATACGAGTTATTTGCAAATTTCTCCCGGTAAGGATTATGTTACTCTTTTAACCTGTACACCATACGGAATCAACACGCACAGGCTGCTTGTACGAGGAGAGAGAACAAAGTACATCCCTGAGGTTGAGGAGGATCAGGTTGTCAATGCCCAAAAGAAGCATAATAAAATGGTGCTTCTCTATGCAATAGGTATTATCGCGGCAATATTGGTTATGCTTATTATATATTTCATCAGAAAAAGACAGATAAAAAAGAAACTATAGTGAAAGGAACGGTATAGGGTGTTATGAAAAAGACAGCTTCGCTTGTGTCGATGCTCCTGTTCCTTGCGATGCTCTTCAGCGTATGCGGAGTTCATTCGGAATCGATGGGCAGTCTTACAATTAAATACATAAGCAAGGATACCGGCAGAGGTGTAAGCGGTGTCGAAATGTCTCTTTTCAGAGTGGGCGATATATCGGGCGGCGGTTATGCATTAACTCCGAACTTTAATGAAGCTGCCGTTGACCTTAACTCTCTTACCACCGACAACAGCAAGCACAATGCGGCAAACACACTCTATACCTATGCTGTGCATCACAGCGTAAGCGGTACAGTGTTATATACAGATTCAAACGGCAATGCGTATTTTTCAGGACTTTTGCCCGGAGTATTCCTTGTTGCTCAAACAAAAGCCGTATCGGGATTTAAAACTATTTCGCCTTATATTGTGTTTATTCCCGAGCAAGGTGTCGGCGGTGCATCTGTATACAATGTTTTATCCAATGTAAAAACCGAAAAGGAAAGCAACGGCGGTGGCGTCGGTGGCGGCGGTGCCAGTTCGTTTTCGGTTACTGTAGCCAAAATATGGGATGATTCTGACAATGCTGACGGCATCCGCCCCGAAAGCGTATCGGTTACGCTTCTGCGTAACGGAAAAAAGCTGACTACCGTTTCGCTAAGCAGTGAAAACGGCTGGAAGCACACCTTCTTAAAGCTCACAGGAAATAAATCCTCATATACAGTCGAGGAAACATCGGTTGACGGATATACCGCATCATATTCGGGCAGTGCATCTGCGGGATTTGTTATTATAAACAGTCACAGTGCGGTGAATCCTCCCAAGACAGACAATATGTCGGTTTTTGTAAGGAAGCAGTGGGTTGATGATAATGACAGACAGGGAATAAGACCGAGAAGCGTCACAGTACAGCTTATAAAAGATGCAGAGGTGTACCGTACGGCACAGCTCGACGGTGCAAATGACTGGAGCTTCAGATTCGATGAGCTTGACGACGGCGAATACACTGTAAAGGAAATTTCTCCTGAGGGCTACAGTACATCCTATAACAGAACAGACAGTAATCTATATACCGTCATTAACACGGTAGGCGACGAAAAGGACGATCCGCCTATTGAGCCGATTAATCCGACGCCCTCCGACCAAACCGATATTCCCATTGAAAAAATCTGGCTTGATAACGAAAACGAGAGTGGAGCAAGACCGGAGAGTATCACAGTAAGGCTTATAAAAGACGGAGGAATATACCGTGAGCTTGAGCTGACAGAGGAAACGGACTGGAAGGGAGTGTTCTCCGATGTGCCGTCTGATGCTTCATACAGTATTACGGAAAAAGAGGTTCAGGACTATTCGGCAGCTTATTCAAAAGGAGACGACAACGGCTTTATAATTACAAATACATTTACTCCGGGAAATACCTCTATAGGTATACCCCCAAAGCCATTTGTTCCTGCATTGACCGACGAAAACACTTCCCCTGCCGATGAAGCATCTGAGCCTATTGCTATACCCCAGACAGGTAATTTGAATTGGCCTGTGCCCGTTCTTGCGGTGTCGGGAATTATATTTTTGATAATCGGATTCGTATTGCTTCCGTCAAAAAGAGGTGATACCAAATGAAAAGATCCGTAGCCTTTATTATAATCGGCTGTATTCTGCTTGCCTCATCAGCTGTCCTGTTTATCTGTAATGAAGTCATATCTTTTCATGCTGCCGAGGAATCTATGGAGATTTTAAGCAGTCTTGAGGAAGAAATGCTTGAAGACACTCCCGGAGCAATAGATGAGTATGAGGGTACAATGCCCACAAGGCTTGTGAACGGAACCAATACGTTGGGAGTAATCTCTGTTCCGTCTGTAGGAATTGAAGTTCCTGTTGCGGCGGAATGGAGCTATAAAAATCTAAAAAAATCCGCCTGCAGATACAGCGGTACAGCAGAGGACGGCAGGCTTATTATTTTAGCACATAATTACAGACAGCATTTCGGCAGTCTGGGAAATGCGGAAAAAGGTGACGAGGTGCAGTTTCTTGACGTAAACGGAACACTGTACGTCTATAAAATAACCGATACGGAAATACTTGGAAAATATGAGCTTGACAGGCTTACCGATACAGACAGCGACCTTACTCTTTTTACCTGCACCTATGGCGGTATGAAAAGGGTTGTTGTACGCTGTGAAAAGCAGCAGGATAAAGAGTAATTGTATTTACATTAGGAAGAATTACAGCAAAAACATCTGAAATTTTGTAAAGAGGGAGGGGCTGTTTATAAATGAATCACAAAACAAAACGCAGCAATGTAACACGAATATTCTGCCTCTTTCTTATTGTACTTGTGTTCTTAAACATTAAGTTTTCAGACTTCGTTTTTTTGAAAGTATTGGGCGAAGAGAATGCCACCGGAACAAGACGACTTCTTAACGGCAGTTTTGAAGAAGGACAGAGCTTTACCAATGCCTACAAACAGCTGATTCAGGCTGATGTCCCCGCTTGGAATACAACTGCCTTTCAGGGCAAAATTGAATTGTTCAGGGATAATCCGTCGACTTATTTTTCAAGCCCGTCTATGAGATTAAAGCCTACGGATGGAACGTATGCCGCAGAGTTAAACGCAGATGAAGAGAGTACATTATACCAAAATATCAAGACATCTCCGTCCAGTATTTATGAATGGGGTTTAGATCACGGTGCCCGAAACGGAGCGGATACTATGGCACTGATTATAGGACCTAAACAGAGCGTTGATCCGTCAAAGCCCAGCAAGGCCGGGCGTGATCAGCTAATGCAGATGGTGGATTGGATTATAGAAAAGAATTTGACCTCTGTTAAAACCTCGGCGGGTATGGGAGAACATATTACGCTTTACAGTAAAAAATTTGCGACAAGAGGTGCTTTTTTAGACAATGCAGGAAACAATCCGTTCAGTCTGACACCAAGCTCAATTTATACCGAGAAGTGGGAGATTTGGATAATGGCGTCTGAGAAAGGCAAGGGTGTCAAAGAAAACCCGTGGAACTCTTATGGCTCTAACGCTGATGCCTCCTCAGGCAGCCAAGGCTCGGGATTGGATACGAGTAAATACTATTTATATACCGTTCCGCCAAAACAGACGGATACACTGTTCTGCTTCGTTTCGGTAGGATATGTTGATTCATCAGCACCGGCGGGCAAAGAAAAGACTTTCGGTAACTTTCTTGATAATATTAACTTTGAGATATACCATAATCTATCGGGCAGTACAAGTAACCATGGTAGCGCAATTGTCAGCTCCAGCGACGGCTCCTCAGGAGGATCAGGTAGCTCTACAGGTCATGAGATTACTATAGATAATAAACTTGCCACCTATGTAACTGATGGTCAGACTCTGGAAATTAAGGCGGTTATAAAAAAACAAGATGAGGAGGACGGCTGTCAATTTTTGGGTGCTTATCACACGAGACTGGATGAGAACGGCGAACCGGTTTCCAGTTTTATTAAATTGACAGGAAATGTGATTGATTATAGCGAATCGTTGACCGACGAGGACAAAAGGGGAAAATGGGTAAGGTCTGTAGCAGCAAACGGCGACATAGTTTATACATATTATCTTGAAAATATTATCTCATCTACGGATTTGCACTTTATATTTATTAAACACCCAACCGTTACATATGACTCTAATGGTGGACAGCCCTATATTATATTGGACAGACCGTATCCCGAGGAGGAAGCTGAAAATGTTTACAGCTTTAAACCTGTGGGAGAATCCATAAACGGAGAATCGTTTATAAAGCCTTATGTTTCAAAAGCAGCAGAGGGCTATGATGGCTGGAAGTTTATGGGCTGGAAGATGATTGGGGATATTGTGGACAATATTCCTTCAAATATAGAACTGGTAAATGCGGACCAAAGGGAAGGAATGATTCTTCCTGCCGTACACTCCATAGCATGTGATTATAAAATAGACGGCATTGTACAATCTGATACTAAGTCTCAGTATTTTAAAATTTACGACGGAAACATCTCTTTCGACAAGGCATTAGACACCGGAGAGTCTGAGAAGATTTTGGGCGTAACATGGAATGACGGCGGTGCGAAAAAGAGTTATGCAAACATTCATCGTGGAATTACGATGGTGGCGCAATGGCGCTGGCGACAGGCATTTATTCCGCAGCTTGTGCAAAACGGTGTAAGTATAAATTCGACTGAGGGTGGAACAGTTGAAATTACAAGCGTTACAAACCCGACAGACGAGAATTATAACGATACATACACAGAATTAGGCGGCAAGGCATACTATGCCGCAATTGATGAAACGGTACTGGTTAGGGCGGTTGCAAATCCGGGTTGTACATTCATAGGTTGGTATGATGAAAACAACAACCTAATCAGCACAAACACCGAATACGCTTATGTTGAAGCAAAGGAAAGCGTAAAAACATATTATGCAAAGTTCTCAAACATCGTTACTCAAACCTATATACGTCAGATAAAGAACGGCGATATTTGGGAAGACACCACGGATGATAATATCGGAACGCTCGGACGTTACAGTTATGTAGACGCAGTAGGCTCACCCATAAGCTCCACTGCCAATGTCGGAGCAGGTTATATATTTATTGGCTGGTATGATTCCGAGGGGAATAAGGTGCCAAGTGAAATGATTACAAACAATGGCACAACAATAGAATACATCACTACGGGTGATGCGACCTATTATGCACGCTATGAAAAGGCATATACGCTGCATGTCAGCAAGGTTGACGAAGATGACAAAGCCCCGCTTGTCGGTGCAGAGTTCACCCTTTACCAAATGGCTGACGATGGTGATCAAACAATTACCTATGATGGTGCAAGTATAAAGTGTATCAAAATCGGCTCCGCAACTACGGCATTAACTAAGGATCGTGCAAAGGCGCTTGCAATCTTTACCGACAAGCTCTTAACGGGACGAGACTACTATGTCGTAGAAACGAAGCCACCCTTTGGCTATAATATTACAAACAAAGTCACAAAGATTAGCTTTACCGATACGCAAGCAGATGCAAACGGCATATATTTGATTGAAATTACAAATCAAGTCGGTATCCAACTCCCGACTGCCGGCGGTATTGGAACGGTTGTTTTCAATGTCATTGGTGTGTTTGTGATGTGTGTAGCAGTTTTCTTATTTGTTTTTGGAAAGAAATTTGGAGAAAAAGAGAGCAAATAAGTGCAACTGCTTTTGAAAAACGTAAAGCAAAAGCAATAAGCGGTATTTTGAAGCGCAATCTTTTTGATATTAACAATTTGTCGGAGTTTATCCGATTTATTGTTACTCTAAATAATGTTACAGAACTGATACTAAATTAGATTGACGTGTTGCAAACCCCCTAAATATTGACAAATTTCTGCAAATGTGATAGAATTTGAAATAATAAGACAATAGGGGGTTGTATGAATGAAAAAGAGCTTGACAACATATCGCACTGCATTGGCTATAGGCATGCTCATGACCTTGGTGCTTAGCTGTGGCTGCAGCCTTCGGCGCACTGCTAATGTAAACAATAAGCAGACAGCGCAAATTGCCTCTGATGAAAGAATATCACAGTATATTACAAGCAGTAAGATTGATATAGAAATTTCGGTGGCGGGTGATGACCCGTTTTTTACAAACGATGACATAAGCAGCATAGATGTTATGAAAAGCATTGAGGATAAAGGCATTTATCTCATGTTCAATCTTTCTGAAATAGGCCTTGCAAGAGCAAACAGCAAAAATATCAATATTGAGGATAAATCTCTTTCTGTTACAGCCAACGGTGCACAGGCTCTCACGCCGCCGGTTTTTGGCAAAATAAGAGACAATTGTCTTGTTATATACGGAGTTGGGGGGCTTGAAGAAGCTCAGGATGCGGCAATGATTATGACAAGCTATGATTATAATCTTGCAATTAAAAACGGTTATACCACTCAAGAAGAATATGAAAAGTCTCTTGTGGTTGAAGAGCCCGAATACGAGGATAAAGAAGAGAATGTCTACATCCATGAGCCTGAAATTGACGAGCACAATCCCGAACCCGAGCCGGCACCGCCCGCATCCGGCGCAACTATCATATACAGAGTGCGAAAGTCTGCAAATGATGCACAATCACAGATTGGTGCGTTCAATTATATCGACAATGCCATTCGTCTTGCCGAGCAGAGAAGTAGCGAAGGCTATAAAGTGTATGACCAATACGGTAATCTCATTTATGCACCATAAAATTTCATAGTGTTTATTTTGGACATTCACAAAACAAAAATCACTCTCATATAATAGAAATATCTATTATTTTCGGGGGTGCTTTTTTTGTTTGTATTTTTTTCGTGGCTTATATCCCTGCTTAGCACATCGGTGTTTATGGTGTCTTATGTAACGGGGTCAAGCTTGTTTTTAAAACCGCTTTCTGCCGAGGATGAATCAAAGTACATAGAGGCTTATCTTGGTGGTGATACCTCCGCCAAAAACAAGCTTATTGAACATAATCTGAGGCTTGTAGCCCACATAGCAAAAAAGTACACTCTCAGAGGCTACGACAGCGACGATATTATATCAATAGGCACAATCGGGCTTATAAAAGCCATTTCTTCATTTAAGCCCGAAAAAGGTGCAACTCTGGGCACCTATGCCGCACGGTGCATCGAAAACGAAATCAGAATGACGGTAAGATCAGGTAAAAAAACCATGGGAGAGGTTCTTTTGCAAGACCCCATAGGCAAAGATAAAGACGGCAATGAGGTCACGCTGATTGATAAGCTAAGCAACGACGAAGAAAGTGTATTTGATGAGGTAAACCTCAAGCTGCGCATAAGTGAGCTTTATCTCCATATGCGAGCCGTTCTCGAAGAAAGAGAACAAAAGGTTTTGGAACTGAGGTACGGTCTTTGCGGAGCCGATGTGCTTACTCAAAAGGAAATTTCCGATAGAATGGGCATTTCACGTTCATATGTATAGGACCTCGTTTAATGTAAGCGATAGCTTAAAACCCTTGAAAACACCGGGCTTCAAAGTAGAATATATTCAATAAGCGGCAAAGCCGCGTCATTCAACGTTTTCGGTGGGAGATTGAACTCCCACTGAAAAAATTAAGATGTCTCCCGCCGCCTATAGAGGCGGGGGACATCTTAATTTAGTTATATTGATGCAGTTACCGGAGCACCTGTCACTGTTTTGAGGATGGAACAAAGAGCAAGGCTTGATGCTTTGATGCAGGAATACAATGCAAAATTCAATAGTTGAAATTTTGAGGGTAGCTTATACAAAAGCTGCCCTCTTTTCAAAGTATACATTGACAAGTGTAAAAAACCATGTTATATTATTGTTGAAAAGTGTGTATAATTATGTGTAAAATATCTTGAAAAGTGTAACATGGAGGGCGTTATCATGCTATTTAGAAAAATTCAGGCATATATCGAAGAATATTTCAACTCTGATTCCAATAAGGTTTTGTTGATTGAAGGTGCAAGACAGATAGGAAAAACCTATATTATTCGCCATGTCGGTAAAAAAATGTTTGAGAACTATATAGAGATTAATATGGTTCAAGATTTTGATGGCGAACAATTATTCGCAAAAGCTAAAACAGTTGATGACTTTTATTTACAGGTTAGCATGATAGCAGGCGAGAAAATGAAGGATAAAGAAAATACTCTTATTTTCATTGATGAAATTCAGGTTTATCCGCATTTGATTACTATGTTGAAATTTTTAAAGGATGATAATAAGTTTAATTACATTGCAAGCGGTTCTCTGCTTGGGGTAACCTTGAATGAAACAACCTCTATTCCAATCGGAAGTATTGAGAGAAAGCAAATGTATCCACTTGATTTTGAGGAATTTCTAATAAGTCAGGGATTTAACACATATGCGGTAAATGCTCTGAAAAGCAAATTTGAAAAACAAGAAAGTCTTGATGATACCATGCATGAAAAGGTGATGGACTTGTTTAAGAAATATTTGCTTGTTGGTGGGTTGCCTGACGCAGTAAACAGCTTTATTAAAGATAAAAACATTGTCAATGTACGAACTATACAAAATGAAATCCATGGATATTACGGAGCAGATGCTTCAAAATATGATAGTGAGAAGAAACTTAAAATTCGTAGAATATATGACCAGATTCCGTCAAATCTTGAAAACAAGAAGAAACGTGTAGTTATTCAAAATATAGAAGGAATAAAAGGTAAGAGGTATTCCGATTATGAAGATGAATTTGACTATTTAATCGGTGCAGGTATTGCACTTGAGGTTAAAGCAATTTCAACTCCGGTATTTCCACTTATTGAATCAAGTGGTAAAAACCTGCTTAAGTTATACTTGAATGATGTAGGTATTCTTACAAATATTTTATATAAGCATAACATACGAGCAGTTCTCGATTCGGAAAAAAGTATAAATTTAGGAACCGTTTATGAATCTGTTGTTGCGTCAGAACTAAAAGCTCATGGACACAAACTCTATTACTATGATAACAGAAATAAAGGTGAAGTAGATTTTCTGATGGATGATTACGATTCGTTATCGGTAGTGCCTATAGAAGTGAAATCAGGAAAAGACTATACGATTCATAGTGCTTTAAATAATTTTGTGTCAAATGAGTCATACAACATAAAGAGTGCTGTCGTATTGTCCAATGAACGGGAAATATCGCATAAAGGGTTAATCACTTATATGCCGATATATTTTGTTATGTTTATGTAATTTAATAGCATTATAACTAAATTAAGATGTCACCCGCCTCTATAGGCGGCGGGTGACATTTAATTTTTTCAGTGGGAGTTCAATCTCCCCCTGAAAACGCTATATGACGCGGCTTTGCCGCTTATTGAAAATGTACCGGACATTCAAACAAACTTGTCTTAGAAAACCTGAAATATATAGATAGTTGCAATAAAAATATAGAGATAAGAATTCCTTATGTTCCGAACTTAAATAGCGGAGAGATGGATAAAATTGCTAAGTTTTTAAAGGATATAAAAAATGTTAAAAAGGGGAGAGTTCTGCCATATCATAACTATGCAGGCTCAAAATATCTGGCTCTTGGTATTGCAAATAATCTTCCGGTAAAACATCCATCTGATGAGGAAATATCTGTGTCACAGGCTATGTTTGATAATTTTTAAGATAGCATATTGTTTTTTGTATACTGACTTGGTGATATACCAACATGTTTTTTAAATGTTTTGGAAAATTCATATATGCTGGAATATCCCAGGGAATATGCTATATCAGATATATTTTTAAAGTCGCTTCGGAGCATTTCTTTTGCTTTACTAATCCGGACTGTGTGAATATATGAAATAGGCGATATTTCCATAACTTCTTTAAATAGATTTCTAAAATGTGCGGTGCTTAGCGTGCATAGCTTTGCAAGCTCATCATTTTTGATTTTTTTGTTGTAATTTAAGGCAATATAATCAATAGCCGCCTTTATTTTTTCTTGTTTTTTTGATGGAATATAATTTTTTACCATACTGTTTAGAAGAAGGCTTATTACATCATATACACCCTTCATCAAATCAATTTTATATGATAAAGGTTTAACTATCTGCTTTTGCTCAAGTTGTTTATATATTTTCATAAGCTTGTCAGGATTTTGAAGGTTAAATGGGATTATTTCATCGCAGGTAAGCTCGCTGTCAAATTCTATAGCACAAAAATGTCCTGCTTTGGTGCATTTCCACTCATAATCAGACCCCTTTGGCAGAATTAATGGATTATTGATATTTGATATATATTTCTTCCCTTTACACAAGTATTCGGTTTCACCTTCATATTTAAATGTGACAGACCACATAGGTCTGTCTATTCTTTTACTTGATTCATTTTCACCAGAGTAGCGTGTGTATATACCGGTGACCTTGTTTATAATCAAATCAGATAAAACTTTCTCAATCATAAAATCACTCCAATCCATAAAAATTGTATCATATGGCATAATAATTGTCAATATAAATCAGCAAATAACACAAAATTAGCAAATAAGCTATTTACCTTTGATAAGCTATGTGATAAATATATACCAAAGGGGTGATGTAATGAAAAAAATAAAGGTAGGGCAAATAGGTATAGCTCATAATCATGGCGAAGGAAAGATGCAAGCTATCCGCAAATTTCCTGAGTTTTTCGAAGTTGTAGGTTATAGTGAAAAAGATGGAGAATGGATAAAAAAACGCGGCAATGATGATTGCTATAAAGATTTAAAAAGATATACGGAAGATGAACTCATAGAAAAGTGCGATCTCCTTATTATCGAAACTAATGTGTGGGAGCTTACCAAAACCGCTCAAAAATGCATTGATGCAGGAAAGCATGTGCATATTGATAAACCTGCAAGCGGAACTCTTTTGGAATTTCAAAAGCTTTTAAATGATGCAAAAGAAAAGAATCTTACCGTGCAGATGGGATATATGTACCGCTACAATTATGCGATAAAAAAATGTATGGATATGATATCCACGGGAAAGCTTGGCGAAATATATCAGATTGATGCCGAAATGAGCACATACCATACTGATGAATACCGCAAATGGCTAAGGCACTTTAAGGGCGGTACAATGTATATTTTCGGCTCTCATCTTATAGACCTTGTTGTAAGCATTTTGGGAGAGCCTAAAAATGTTGTTCCATTTATAAAACAGACAGGTTTAAATGATGTATATTCCGATGATAACTGCTTTGCAGTTTTGGAATACGAAAAGGCAATAGCAAGAATAACCACTCTTTCAGCTGAAGTAAATGGCTGGGGAATGAGACGATTTGCAGTTATGGGAAGTAAGGGAACAGTTGAAATTAAACCGATAGAGCTAAATGTTAAAATGACCATGTCAACAGATGACTATGCCACAGATGCATATAAGAATATGCAAATGACTGTTCCGGTTGAAGATGTTCCCACACTTTCAAGATATGACGATATGATAATAGATTTATATAAATCTGTTATCGGTGAAAAAGAAAATCAATATTCCTACGAGCACGAATTGACAGTTCAAAGAACTCTTTGCAGAGTTGTGGGAGAAAATTGATATGTCAAAAATACTTATAAAAAATGTTAGAAAAATATGCTGAAAAAGCTATTGGATTAAAAGTTTATTTTGATACACAGATATCCGATGTACATGATATCAGACCACTTTGCGAAGTTGTAGAGTATGCAGAAAAGAAGAACCTCATTATTATGGTTCATTCTTCAAATTCGCCTGTTTCCATGTGTGAGCTTTTAGGTACTTTAAGAAAAGGCGATATACTAACTCATGCATAGCCTTAACAACCAACACTGAAGACGCCTCAAAGGGTGAATTTTCGGTATCTTTTGGCTTGTCGTCTTTAAAAGGCGACAGCCTTTCTGCATCCTCCGCACCAAAATATCCTCAAAAATTCATCCCTTTGAGGTCCGTCGGAGTTTTAAAATAATAAATTCAGTCTCAGTCAAGGCAAAAACGCAGGGAATATGGTAATATTTCCGAGTATTTTAACGAAGAGTGAGGCGAAATTTATATTTTAAAACCGCCTTTAGTGTTGGTCGTTAAGGCTACCATGGCGGTATCAACACCGCGCAGGATGATGACTTTGTCAGTCTTTTTGAAGCAAAAAAACGTGGCATAATTATTGATGCAGGCTTTGCCGGGCATATGCATACCGATTTTAAGGTTTTTAAAAGTGCAGTAGAAATAGGAGCAATCCCCGATGTTATCAGCACAGATGTTACAAGATACAGTGCATATAAAAGAGGCGGCAGATATGGAATGACAATGTGCATGAGCATAGCAAAAACTGCCGGTATGGCAGAAGAAGATATCTTTCGTGCGGTTACATCAGCTCCTGCAAAAGCTCTTAAAATTGAAAATAAATGGGGCTATTTAAAAACAGGCAGGTGTGCAGATATTTCAGTTTTTGAATATGGCAATGAAGGCTTTTCTCTTTGTGATAAACAGGGGAATACATTAGAGAGCAAAAAAGGATACAGATGTCTTTTAACCGTTGCAGACGGAGAAATAGTATATAGAATTTAGAAAGGATATTATAATTATGAAAAAAGTAGCATTTATAACAGGTGCAGGAGGCTATATAGGCGGAGAAACCGCAGTAACTTTTGCAAAATCAGGCATTCAGGTGGCTGTATGTGATATCAATGAAGAAACAATAGCCAAAACAGTAAAGAGAATAGAGGAAATCGGTGGTATTGCAAAAGGCTATGTTGCAGATGTATCAGAGTCAAAAAGCATTGATGATGCTATTAATAAAGCATTTAACGATTTCGGCAGACTTGACATAATGGTTCATGTAGCGGGCGGAAGTTCAAGAATAGCAGGACCCGATGCCAAGTATGTTAATCTTGTTGAACAGGAAGATTATGTTATAGAAAAGGTTTTAAAAATAAACCTCTTTGGAGCAATCTGGGCAAGCAGAGCTGCTGCAAGACTTATGATAAAGCAGGGCGAGGGTGGAAAAATAATCAACTTTTCTTCTGCAGTTGCATTTAATGGCCTTAAATGCTCATGCGACTATGCTGCATCAAAGGGTGGAGTAGTATCTCTTACAAAGGCTCTTGCAAAAGAACTTGGAGAATATAAAATTAATGTAAATTCCGTAGCACCGGGCGTTGTTTGTCGTCCGGAGGTTGACACAACAACAGAATATGGCAGACAGTACGCTTACGAAACAAATCTTTTGGGCAAAAAATGCACAGCTCAGGATATTGCAAACCTTGTTGAATTTTTAGTTTCAGATAAAGCAAGCTTTATAACAGGACAGACATATATTTGTGATGGCGGCAGAGGACTGTCAATGAAAGGAAGCGATTGATATGAAAGCAATACTTGTAGATAATAATAAAAATTTTGTAGTGTCCCAAGTTGAAAAACCAACACCTAAAGATAATGAAATTCTTATTAAAATAAAAGCTGCAGCACTTAACCGTGCCGATCTTTTGCAGAAAAATGGCACATATCCCTCGCCAAAAGGATGGCCTCAGTGGCCCGGTCTTGAAGTTGCCGGCATAATAGAGGATACGGGCAGTGAGGCTAAAGAAAAAAGTAATTTGAAAATAGGGGACAACGTTTGTGCTCTTCTTGGCGGAGGAGGCTATGCAGAGTATGTGTGTGTACCATACGGAATGGTTATGCCAATGCCAAAAAATCTTAGTTTTGAACAGGCTGCTGCTCTTCCTGAAGCTTATGCCACATCATACCTTAACCTTTTTTATGAAGGTCATTTAAAAGAAGGTCAGACAGCCTTTATTCCTGCCGGGGCATCAGGGCTTGCCTCTGTTGCAATTCCCATGGCTAAAGCTTTTGGTGCGAGGGTAATAACATCTGTTTTGTCGTCTGAAATAGCAGAGCAGATAAAAAATCTTGGAGCAGATGTAATAATAGACACGTCCTCTCAGAATGTGGAAGCTGTTCTTGAAACAGAAGAAAAAAATGGCACTCCCGTAAGCGTTTCTATGGACTGCCTGTGTGGTGAAACTCTTGGCAAAAGTCTTCCCTTTATGGCAGAGGGTGGCTATTGGGTGGTAATTTCAACTCTGGCAGGCACAGAAACAAAAATTATGCTTCGTCCTCTTTTGACCAAAGGCTTGCATTTGGTTGGAAGTATGCTCAGAAAACGCCCGTCCGAAGAAAAAGCAATACTTCTTTCCGAGCTTGTAGAAAAGGTATGGCCTAAAATTGAAAGCGGCGAAATGACACCTTCAATCTATAAGGTACTGCCTTTAGAAAATGCAAATGATGCAATCGGTATTTTGGAAAGATGCGAAAACATAGGAAAGGTCGTTTTGCAAGTTGAATAATAAAAAAGTACTGATGTATTCACTTTTTGTAATGCTTTTGTGGGGTTCTCTTTTTCCATTTGTTAAGCTTGGTTTTAAAGCTTATGATGTTGTTAGTGTGGGAGATATTCTGCTTTTTGCCGGTATTCGCTTCACGACTTGCGGTATACTGATAAGTGCATTTTCTTTTTTAAAAGATAAAAAGAGCTTTTCAGGTGCTAAGTATTCGATTATGCCCATACTTGCATCAGGACTTTTTGCCATAATACTCCACTATGCATTTACATATATTGGACTCAAATTTACCGATAGCTCAAAAACAGCAATACTAAAGCAGCTTGGTGCACTTTTTTATGTATGCTTTTCTGCCTTGTTTTTTAAAGATGACCGCATTACATTAAGAAAGCTTATAGGCGTTGTACTTGGCTTTATGGGAATAATTGCGGTAAATATTTCAGGGGCTTCATTTAACTTTCACATTGGTGATGCCCTTATAATTGGCGCATCATTTTGCACGGTATTTTCAAATGTTATAAGCAAAAAAGTTTTTGAAAAAGTAAATCCGGTGGCTTCAACCGGAATCTCACAGCTTTTTGGAGGAATAGTTCTTCTTATAGTGGGTTATATCCTTGGTGGAAATGTATGCTTTAAGGCGAATTCGGATATTCTGATAATGTTTTATATATGCATTGCCTCTTGCATAAGCTATTGCATTTGGTTTACAGTTGTAAAGAACGGACAGCTGTCAAAGTTATTTATAATAAAGTTTGCAGAGCCCGTATTTGCAACAATAATAGGTGCTTGCCTTTTGGGTGAGGATATTCTAAAACTTCAGTATATAATCGGATTTATTCTGATTGCTTTTGGAATATACATCTCATCAACTGTAAAAAAGCAAATACAATAAAAAAGAGACATCATATGGAAATGTTTTAATACTTCCATATGATGTCTTTTTTGCGTTACAGATACATACTTATTCTTCCTGCACTCACAAGCCTTGACCAGAAAACGCCATTAGTTTTCTTTAAAACAGGCTCTTCTAATTCAGGAATATTTTTAATTTCAGCGGATACAAACTGCTCCGGTGTTTTTTTACAGCTTGTAATTCTCTGCTTAAGTCCGCCAAATCGAATATCCATAATCTCATATCCAAATGACTTGTTTTCCGCAAGCCATGCTTTTTTGTATAAATCGTGGAATGTGTCAATGCGAATACAAACTTCATCCATCTTTTTGCAGATATTTAGGATTTCATTTTTGTTATTTTCCAAATAAGCTTTTCTTGTTTCTATGCCGAGTGTAGCTTTGATTTCAAGCACATCGGAAAATGCCTTGTAGCAGTCGAAAAGAAATGCATAATCTCCTTTATTTGTAACTGAAGAAAGCTTTTCTGCTATCTCTTTGTAAAAATCAGAATATTCCAGCTTGCAATGATAATCCCATATTCCCATAAATACATCACTGTAGAGGAAGTTTTTAGACATACAATCTCTTGTATGCTCTCCGTCAACCCAGTCAAGTTTATCAAGTAGCATAAAGTCATCAAAGCTGCATCCAACAATACTTTGAAATTTTTCTTTTATAATGTTCATATCGTTGTTGCCTCTGTAAACTTCAGCGGCATACATAAGCGATGGGAAAATTGCAGCCTTCGGGCATTCGTTTCCATCGTCTCCCCATACGGTGAAAATCACATTTTCAACCCCTGTATCTCTGCACGCATCAAGTGCAGCTTTTGTTGTTCTCATGCTAAAGTCATTATCAGGAGCTAATCCTTTCCATGCCCATGCTCCGCCTGCAAAGCTTACTTCTCTGTTAAACATCTGATTTGTTTTAATATGTTCAACATAGTGGTTGTAGTCAGTCCTGTAATAATCCCAATATACAAGTGAAACATTTTCGGGAAGATCTGCTTTTTCGAGAATTTTTGATGCATCAGCACTATCATACTGATCTTCTATATTTAATGCAAGCTGACAAAACATATCACTCCATATCATTGGCTCTAAGTCATATTTTGAAGCTATTTCACAAACTCTGTGAAGGTGATTGTTTATTATATCAAATCTGTCCTCCACGCCATGCAAAGCCCTGTATTTACCATTGCCCACATTCACTGCTTCATCCATACCCACATGTATCTTTTTACTTGTAAAGCATTTTGATAGGGTACAGAGCATATCATCTATAAGCTTGTATGTATTTTCATCACTTGCAAGAAGAATAGAATCGCAATCGTTTATATTTGTATAAACATCACTCCACTTAAATATTGCTTCAAGATGTGCTAAGGTCTGAATACAGGGGATTAATTCCATTCCGATATCAGAACAATACTTGTCCATTTCCTTAAGTTCTTCCTGTGTGTATTTACCTCTCAAGTGTCCGAAATAAGGATGTCCTTTTATTTCGTATGTGTCCTCAATATAGAGCATAATGGTGTCATATCCCATTTTCTTGAGAATATCCGCATATTTTTTTAAGGTATCCACAGTCATTACTGCATTTCTTGAACAATCAAACATTACTCCTAACATATTATCATTTCCTTTCTTATGTCATTCTATTTTGTAGTCTATAGGCTTTTGAAATTGTGTGGTTGGATTTGAATAAAGTTTGCGATAAACTTTTGGTGTCATTTTATATTTTTCTTTGAAAAGCCGTGAAAAATTTGAAAAAGACGAAAAACCTGAGTTGTAGCATATATCAGTTATAGACATTTTTGTGTTAATCAAAAGTCTTCTGGCATATTTCAGTCTTAAATCTGTCAGGTATTGCAGAAAAGACATATTCGTAGATTTTTTAAAGGTTGTAGAAAAGTATGCCGGACTTAAATAAGTTATTTTTGCAACTTCATTAAGCGTTGTGTTATTTTTGAAATTCAAATGCATATAATTGATGGCTTTTCTGATATTTTTATCGTATCTGTTACCTTGCTTTATTTCCTTTTCACGAATATTTCTTGAAATATCAACCAGCATTATCGTAAGCATATTTTCTATAATAGTTTGATTAAATCGTTTGTTTTTTCTGTATTCATCGCAAATTCTTTCTGTATACGGAAAAATATAATCATTAATAACTGTATAAGAGATGAGCTCAGTTGCAATGCTTTCGTGTATCCATTCGGGGCAGAATGAGATATTAAGAAGTTTTACATCACCATCAATTTCTATTTTTTCAAAATCAAGTGGTGTAAAGAAAAAAAGAGTATTTTCTTTTATGGGATATTGCACATCATTTATGTTTATATATCCTTTTCCTGATATGATGTATTCAATTTCATAATAGTCATGTGAATGCCCGGGAAAGTCTTCCTTCAGAATTCTGTCGGTAACAACAATTCCCGTTTTTGTTGTTATAAATGAGGGTAGGGTGTTTCTCATAATCTTCATCCTCCTGACAACTAAAATTATAAAATAAAAATTAAAAACTTGCAATATATGATAATGGAAATATATGTAGAAAATACCAAATGTTTTTTGTTGATATATGATACAATCAAAAAAATTGCAATGTTTTTGAAAAAATATATGATTTAATAAAATTAAGCTTGTATTAAAATACAATTATGATAAGGTAATATCGTTTGATTTACATGAATAACAATGCATTTATTTTAAAATTATATTCGGAGGGATACAATATGAAAAGAATTTTAGCAATGTTGCTGGTATTTACGCTTATTCCCATAGCCTCTTTTGCAGAGGTAAAGAGTAATGATGTAACTATCACATATGCATATAACAAGGATTTTGAAAATGACACACTTGGTTCATCACCATCCGGTGTTATATGCTGGAGTTACAAAGAAAAGATATACACCGATATTGATGAAAATGGCAACAAATATTTAAAGATTGAAGAAGTTGAAAACGAAAGCAAGGGTTGCTATCCCGAATTTGCTTGCGGAGAGCTTGAAAACACGGTAATAATGGAATTCAAACTCACTCTTCTTGCAGCCGGTGACGGTACCTTAAGAATTAGTATGAAGGATGCCGAGGAAGGCGAAACAGGTGTGCTACTTATAGATAACAAGCAGGCTCTTGGTACCGATAAAACAAAGGGTATTATGCCTCTTAATGTTGGCAGGACCTATGAGATAGTTTCTGTTATAAATCAAACAGAAAAAAAGATAGATGTGTATGTGGACAGAAGAAAGAAAATATCAGATTATCCTATCACCAAAAATGATTATATGCCCGTTGCAAAATTCCGCTTTCAGTCCTATATGATAGGGGACGGCATAAGACCTTTAATAGGAATTGATGATGTTAAAATATACCAGAGCGATAAGCCTGTGTTTATGCATGAGCTTGAAAACAAAAATGTTATTATCGAAAAAGAAGAAGGCTCATTAAATACATACACCGCAACAGACAGTGAGATTTCCAAATATATGAAGGATACAGTTGCACTGTTTGTAAACGAAAATAAAATCGCTATAGACGGTGAGGTATCATACCTTGATGAAAATAACCACAATATCACCGCCAGAGTTGTAAACGGTCGCACGCTTGTTCCGGTAAGATTCATAGGTCAGGCTTTCGGAGCGTCTGTTGACTGGAATGAGGGCGAAGAAAGCGTTAAGATATATGATGATAAAACAATTGAAATCAAACTTGATTCATCCATAATGCTTGTGGATGATAAGGAATACACAATCGATACTCCTGCACAGATAATTGATGGCAGAACTTATGTTCCTGTAAGAGCCATAGCAGAAGCTTTGGGTAAAAAAGTTACCTATGATAAAAGTGGAATGATTGTTTTGGCAAATCGGGATAACTTTTTTAATATGCAAGATGATCTTGGCATATTCAGAAGTCTTGCAGGAAAATTAATCTATGATGTTCCCGAAGCTTCCGAGGTTGTTAATGCAGTGATAAACAAGTATCCGGATAATGGCCATCCGAGAATAATGGCAGATAAGGCAAGGTTTAATGAAATAAAAAACAACATTAAAAACGACCCCATAGCAAAAAAATGGTATGAATCCTTAGCAAAAAGAGCTGAGAGCTACATTGAAAAAGCACCTCCGTCATACTATACCGAGGGGCAGAATACTATAAATGTTAATGACGGTGTAAAGCATAGGCTTGGTGTTCTCGGTATGATGTATCATTTGACCGGCGAAGAAAAGTATGCCAGATCCGGTGTTGACACAATGATAAAGCTCTCTGCCTTCAAGGATTGGGGCATTCAGTACTCCGGTCTGGCTCTGGCGGAGATGATGTGTGCTTTTGCCATAGGCTATGACTGGTTCTATGATTATATGACTCCCGATGAAAGACAAACCATAAAAGATGCAATGAAGAAAAACGGGTTTATGACGGTGCTTGAGGACTACAATAACACTCCCAGACAGCGCTCCTTTATGTGGGCACAAGCAGTTCGTCCTGATAACTGGCAGATATACTGCAACGCTGGTTCTATTTCTATGGCACTTGCGGTTTGCGACGAACTCGACTTAAAGGATATAGCAACAGAGGTGCTTGGCAATGCTATGGAGCATGTTAAAAAATCAGTAAATACTTTTGCACCGGATGGTGCATGGTATGAAGGTCCTTCATACTGGGCATACCTTATGCTTCCCTTTGCTCAGTTTGTTTCCTCTCTTGAATATGCCGCCGGTAGTACATATGGTTATCTTGATATCCCCGGTGTAAGAGAAACAGGCTATTATATCTCAGGTGTAACAGGACCAACGGGAATATTCAGCTTCCATGACAGCCCTGAGGGCTTTCAGACATCTGCTGCAATATGGTATCTTGCTAATAAATTAAACGATAACTCCATTGCATCACTTGAAATGGAAAGAAGGGATAAGCTCAACACTGCTCCCATGTTTTATGATTTGTTATGGTATAATCCATTTGATTATGTTGATGTAAATCTTAAAAAAGACTGGTATTTCAGAGACACAGAGGTTATGACCACCCGTTCCGATTGGTCAGACAGTGCGGTGTTTGCAGGTCTCCATGCCGGTATGGTCAATGTGTATCACGGACACTACGATATGGGGGAATTCATAATAGACGGCTTCGGGACTCGTTATGCAGCATCCCTTGGTGCCGATTCCTATGATGGAAATGCCGCTCATTTCTACAGAAACAGAGCAGAGGGCACAAATACAATAGTTGTAAATCCTGATAAATCAGGCGGTCAGCATAGAAATGGTGCTTCAAGAATTGAAAGATTTGAATCGGGCGATGATGGTATTATTGCAACACTTGATATGACCAGCGGTTATCCGAACACCCTGAATAAAGCGATAAGAGGTATGAAAACCTTTGATAATAGACAGAGAATAATACTTCAGGACGAAATAGAAGCAAAAGAACCATCAGATATCTACTGGTTTATGCACACAGCACAGGAAATGGAAATTTCAAGTGACGGAAAAACAGCAAGGGTATATGGCAAGGGCAAGGATATGGTCGCACGATTGACCTGTGACAATGATGCAGTGTTTACAATAATGGATGCAAAATCATTTGAAACATCTCCGGCTAACCCCGCCACTGCATATTCCAATGATGCATACAAAAAGCTCACAATTAAGCTTGAAAAAGCTGTGAAAGCAACAATAACAGTAGAATTTTCCTTTGTTACTTCGGGCTTTGAAGAGAGAGCAGAAAAAAGAGAGGTTACTCCAATAAACGATTGGACTCTTGATGAGCCGAAATCTGAGGCTCCAAAGCTTTCAGACTTAAAGATTAACGGACAAACAATAGATGGCTTCAAGCCATATCAGTATGTGTATGAAATGACAATAAAGGATGGCGAAGCACGTCCGGTTGTAACAGCCGAAGGAGATTGTGAAATATCCGTTGAATACCCCAAGGATGTTCCCGGCTACATAATTGTTCGTTCTTTCTCAAAAGAAAATCCTGATATATATAGTGAGTATATAATAAAGGTATCAATTGAGCTTTTAACTCCCGACGCAAATGGCTATATCAATTTACCGTCGGGAATAGGAAAACTTCCTGTTGCATCTGTATGGGCGAGCGACCATGACGGCAATGTGCCCGAAAACACTCTTGACGGTGACCTCACTACCTCATGGGCAGCCATGGGCGGACCTACTATTATTTTTGACCTGGGTGATGTGAAGGAAATCAGCTACATTGGTCTTGCAATAAAGCAGTACAATAACGACGGAAGAAGACAGATATTTAATCTATATACATCTGTTGATGGTGAAAACTATACCACCATTTCCACAGATAACTACACATCAGGCACAACCCTGCTAGAGGAATTATTTAAAATTCCCAAAACAAAGGCAAGATACATAAAAATAAAAGGCAAGGGTTCAACAATAGGTTCCTGGACAAATATCACAGAAGCTGGAATATACGGTGAATGATAGGAGCTTATCTTTTAGGTGAAAATATTTTGAAACCCGAATACATAATAAGATTTATTCTTATTGCATTTGGAATATACATCTCGTCAACGGTTAAAAATCAAATATAACTAAATTAAGATGTCCCCCGCCTCTATAGGCGGCGGGTGACATTTAATTTTTTCAGTGGGAGTTCAATCTCCCACTGAAAACGTTGAATGACGCGGCTTTGCCGCTTATTGAATGGGCAATAAGAGAACAAGTATTAAACTAAGTGGGTAGTTATATCAAAATTAGTATATCAACGCAGAAATTTATTTTATTTACTGCTGATGTTAAAGAGATTAAAAAGGAGAAAAAAATGACTAAAATAATTAATGGAACCTCATTACCTAATATGCCGTGGGAGGATAAGCCGGAAAACTACAATGGTGTTGTCTGGAGATATTCAGAAAACCCCATCATACCAAGAGATTTGTTGAAAAATTCAAACAGTATTTTTAATAGTGCAGTTGTACCATTTGAAGATGGTTATGCCGGAGTTTTTCGATGTGATGATACAACAAGAACTATGCGTATACACATGGGTAAAAGTAAAGATGGAATAAACTGGCACATCAATGAAGATTCAATAAAATTGAAAGCTTCTTTAGGTGACGAGAGAGAGTTTGAACACGCGTATGATCCAAGAGTATGTAATATAGATGGCAAATATTATGTAACTTGGTGTAATGGTTATCATGGTCCGACAATAGGTGTGGGATATACAGAGGATTTTGAAACTCTGATACAGTTAGAAAATGCATTTATTCCATTTAACCGAAATGGTGTATTATTTCCAAGAAAAATAAATGGTAAGTTTGCTATGCTTTCAAGACCAAGTGATAATGGACACACACCTTTTGGAGATATTTTTTATAGTGAAAGTCCGGATATGGAACATTGGGGACATCACAGACATGTTATGTCAACATCTAAAAATGTTTTGAGTTGGCAGAAGACAAAAATAGGTGCAGGTCCAATTCCTATTGAAACAGATGAAGGTTGGTTACTGATTTACCATGGTGTGTTAACATCTTGTAATGGATATGTATATAGTATGGGTGCAGCTATTCTTGATATTGATGAACCGTGGAAGGTTAAATACCGCACCAATTCATATATTTTATCACCACAAACAGCATATGAGTGTGTTGGTGATGTACCCAATGTAGCTTTCCCTTGTGCCACATTAGCAGATGCTGATACAGGAAGAATCGCAATTTATTATGGTGCAGCAGACACAGTTACAGCATTAGCTTTTACAACTGTTGATGAACTTGTTGATTTTGTAAAAAAGGATTCATCTGAAGGAAATATTGTATAATCTTAAGTTTTGAATTCTGCATGATTGGAGTTGACTTATGAAAGCAAAGGAAAAATATAATAGCACTTCAAATAAAAGCTGTAGTGTGAGGGATGTAATATGAAAAGAATTTTAGCAATGCTGTTGATAATTACATTTATTCCCATAATATCTTTTGCAGAGGTAGAGAGTAATGATGTAACTATCACTTATGCATTTAACAAAGATTTTGAAGATGACACAGTTGGAGCATCGCCTTCAGGTGTTTCATGTTGGAGCTTCAAAGAAAAGATATATACTGATATTGATGAAAGTGGCAACAAATATTTAAAACTTGAAGAGGTAGACAATGGTAAAGAAAATATTGGTTGTTTTCCCGAGTTTGTTTTTGAAGAACTTGAAGGCACTGTTATATTGGAATTTAAGCTGAATCTCATTGTTGCCGGTGATGGACGTTTTCGTATAGCTATGTTCGATTCAGAACTTGAAGAGAGTGGGGTTATACATATAGATGCTAACCGCAATCTTTGCGATATGTCCTGGAATCCCGTAGGTATTCAGTTTACACCTGGAAGAACCTATCAGATAGCGGCTGTCATCAATCAGGAAGAGAAAAAAATTGATGTATATGTTGACCAAACAAAAAAGATGTCTGATATATCATTTAAAGATAATAATGGTCTGTCAATTATATCCAAGTTTCGTTTTTCACAATATATGATAGGTCAGGTTGGCACAGGTATTAATCCTATTACAGGACTTGATGATGTTAGAGTTTATGCCAGCGATAAGCCTGTATTTTTGCATAAACTTGAAGGCAAAAATGTTGTTATAAACCAGCCGGTAGAACCGCTTAAATCATATTTTGCCACAGATAATCAAATATCAGAATATATGAAAAATACAGTAGCACTCTTTGCCGATGAAAATAAGATTGCAATAGATGGCGAAGTGTCATACCTTGACCCTGATGATCACACAGTATCCGTCAGACTCATAAACAGTCGCACTATGGTACCTGTAAGATTTGTAAGTGAGGCGTTAGAAGCGACAGTAGACTGGGACGAAAGCTCTGAAAAAGTGCTTATTAGCAGTAACGGTAAAATAGTGGAGTTTAATTTAAATTCCTCTGTTATGTTGGTAGATGGTCAGGCGGTAACTCTTGATGCTTCGCCGCAGATGATTGAAAACAGGGTGTATGTGCCTGTGAGAGCCTTGGCAGAAGCACTTGGCAAAAAGGTATATTACGATAAATCAGGTATGATTGTTATTTCTGATAGAGATAATTTCTTCAATATGCAGACCGACCTTGGCATATATAGAACTCTTGCAGGTAATTTGATATATGACATTCCTGAACCAACTGAGGTTGTTGCTGCTGTTGAAGCAAAGCATCCTAATAATTCACATCCAAGAATAATGGCAGATAGTGAAAGATTTAATCAAATCAAGATTAATGTTCAAAATGATCCCATAGCCAAAGAGTGGTATGGAAGAATACTAAAAAGAGCAGAATCGTATCTGTCCGGTACCTTATCCACCAAATATCCCGAAGGTGGTGACCCTTTTAATCTTAGTTCAGGTTATAAACAAAGAATGGGCACAGTGGCTCTTGCCTATAAGCTCACGGGCGATAAAAAGTATGCCGATAGGGGCGTAGAGATTCTGTTAGCAGCCTGTTCATTTGAAAATTGGGCTCCGCACAATGGTTTGTCATTGGCTGATATGATGTTTACAGTTGCTATAGGCTATGACTGGTTATATGATTGTTTAACCGAAGATGAAAGAAAAATTGTGAGAGATGCTGTTGTTAAAAACGGATTTACCCCCATAATGGCAGAATATCAGAATCTTCCTCGTGAAACAGGATATGCGTGGGGACAAGGTAAACCCGATAACTTCTATTTCTTCGGTGATGGTGCCGGCATTACGCTTGCTCTTGCAGTGTGTGATGAGCCTGATGTGAAGGAACTGGCTATCGAGGTGCTTGGCAATTCTATGGAGCATGTCAGACGTGCAGTTTCCATGTTTGGCCCTGATGGAGCATGGTATGAAGGTCCGTCATACTGGTCATTCTTAATGGTTCCATATGGAACTTTTGTATCGTCTCTTGAATATGCCACAGGCAGTACATATGGTTATCTTGATGTTCCTGGTGCCGATGAAACTTGTTATTTTATATCGGCTGTAACAAGCCCCAATGGAATATTTGCATATCACGATTGTTATGATGAGTTTCAGACATCACCAATGGTGTGGTATATTGCGAGACACCTAAATGAATATGGAATAGCAAGCACAGAAATGCAGAGAAGAGAAAAACTAAATACAGAGCCACTGTTTTTTGATTTGTTATGGTATGATCCATTCCCTATGGAAAATGCAAATCTCAAAAAAGACTGGTATTTCAGGGATACAGAGGTTGTAACCACTCGTTCATCCTGGTCGGACGACAGCGTTTTTGCAGGTTTGCATGCAGGTATGAACAATGTTTATCATGCCCACTATGATATGGGTGAATTTATAATAGATGCCTATAACACACGCTTCGCCGTTGCACTTGGCAGAGACACCTACGACGGTAACGCAGCTCATCGTTATCGTGTAAGATCTGAAGGTACCAACACACTTGTTATAAATCCAGACAAAACAGCAGGGCAGGATATCAAAGGTGTTTCAAGAATCGAAAGATTTGAGTCCGATGAAGATGGTATGATTGCAACGCTTGATATGACAAGTGGCTATCGCAGTGCTAATAAAGTCATAAGAGGTATGAAGACCTTTGATAACAGACAAAGAATAATACTTCAGGATGAAATCGAAGCTAAAGAGCCATCTGATATCTATTGGTTTATGCACACACAGCAGGAAATAGATATTTCAAGTGATGGTAAAACAGCAAGGATACATGGCAATGGTAAGGATATGATAGCAAGGCTCACCTGTGACAATGATGCAGTATTTTCTGTGATGGAAGCTAAGTCTATGGAATCATCACCTGCTAATCCTTCAACGGCATATTCAAATGATGCATATCAAAAGCTCACTATCAAGCTTGAAGATGTAATTAACGCCACTATAACTGTTGAATTTTCATTTGCAGCATCGGGCTTTGATGACACAACTCCCAAATCAGACGTGTTGCCTATCAGTGAGTGGACACTCTCTGAAGTTAAGCCAAAGGTACCGCAACTTGTAGATTTAAGGATCAATTGTAAAACCGTAGATGGCTTTAAGCCCGATAAATTCGTATATGAAGCAACCATTAAAGACGGAGAAAAACTTCCCAAGGTTATAGGCAGAGGCTATGCCGATATAACTGTTCAATACCCTGATGATATACCCGGCTGCATCGTAGTACACTGTGCATCCAAAGAAAACCCTGAAGTATATAATGACTATATAATAAAGATTAGTGTAGAGCTCCCGGTTGCTGATTCAAATGGAAATGTTGCACTTCCAAGCGGTATCAACAAGCTTCCTGTTGCGTCTGTACGGGCGAGCGATTATGACGGCAATGTGCCCGAATACACTCTTGACGGTGACCTCAACACCTCATGGGCAGTTTTGGTTGAACCAACCATCACATTCGACCTTGGTTCAACCATAGACTCGTGGACAAATGTCACAGAAGTCGGAATATACGGCGAATGAAAAGGAGGTGAAAAAATATGAGATTAAAAAGAAATTTATCAGTTTTGCTTATTATTACGATGGTATTATCTGCTTGCTTTGTATCACAAGCAAATGCGGGTTATGACTATCTTGTCGGTCCTATTGATTTTACCGATGCAGTTGGTAACACAAACACATTGGGTTTTTCACGATACGGTCAGGCAGATCTTTATGCAATGCAAAAAGATGGTAGTAAGGTGCTTAAAATCAATAGAGGAAATTATACATACGATTCATGGGTTGACACTCCTAAATATAACTCCACGGGCAAAGATGGTGTTGTGGTTGAATTTAAATTAATAAATACATTATATATGAAAATGGAATATAGATTGGATGGTGTCAAACCACTCATAACAATTGATACTAATGGTGATGTCATTGCTACTGATAGTGGCAAGATCTTGTGCAATGTGAAAGCTAATGAATGGTATACATATACCACCATGATAGACTATTCCACTCAAACCATTCTGTTCACAGTGAAAGATAGCTCAGGCACTGTTCTTTGCAACACTCCTCATATTCAATCAGCCGACGGTTATTCAAGCTATTTGGCACCAAAGGCAGACTCATTTATGCGTTTTTATATGCGTACAATGCCTAAGTCTGAAACAAAAGATTATCTCCTTGGATTCCTTGATGATTTTTCCATTAGGGCAATCACAGATGATGACATAGACTCAATTCCTGAATATGCTATTTCAAACTTTAAATTCTCTTGTGCAGATGCAGCACCGGGTGATGTAATTGTCAGCGCAGATGTATTATCAATAGCATCTGATGGTCAGCCAATGAGTCTTATAGTTCTTTTGAAAGATAAAGCATCGGGTGAACTTGTGTCTGCCAATGCCGATATCCAAACAGCAAATTCGGCGGGAAAAACCCTATCTGCAATGGTAACAATTCCTGATGACGGAAATGAGTATGAGGTTTATGCTCATATCTGGGATACTTTCATTAATATGAACACATTAATAAAACCTATTAATCTTAAATAACGGAGGTTATTAATTATGAAGTTTAAAAACTTTTTATCAGTTCTGCTTATTATGACGATGGTACTGTCTGTCTGTATCGTAGCACATGCTGACTATACTTATTTTATTCCTGTAAAAGATTTTTCAACAACCACTTATTTTACTCCAAATGGTGCAAATTTGACAAGCCAAGTTGTTGATGACAATCATATATTACAAATAAATAAACAAAGTACAAGTACCGCAAAATTATATTCATCAAAATATGATACAACAGGTGCAAACGGTGTTGTATATGAATTTGACATAAAACAGCTTTCAAATAATGGCGCTCCGGCAGCTTTTTCGGTATATATGAATAATGCCGCACCATTATTTAAAATTTCAAACGATAGTAAGGTTACGTATGTGGGGTTAGCCAATACTGAATATACACTAAATAAAGATAGTTGGTATAGAATAATACTTAAAGTAGATTATAACGAATATCGTGTTTATGGAATTATAAAGGATGCAAGCGGAAGTGTAGTTCATCGTAAATCCTTTAAGCAGGGTTCGGGATATATTCGGAATGAAATGGCAGGTAAAGCATCATCATCTGTTGACCTTTTTCTGAGCACTTCTAATACAGGTGATGTATTCTGTTTGGATAATTTCTCTGTAAGAGCACTCGAAGCCGATGAAATGGATATACTTCCGGTATCGATAACAACAACAATAGTTGAAGAGGACTATGATGATCTTAACCCTGAGCCCGTTGTATTAGACTCCGGTGAATATGGCTGGTCATATGCGATGTATGGTAATAAACCAGGATGGGAGAATTGTTTAAACGGAAAAGGCGTTGTTGCAGGTGGTTATCTTGGCACGGTATCTATTAAAGAAACAAGCACAGGAAGCTCAGATAAATATCTCGAATTTAACCTCAATACACAAAGTGGGAATAGTATTGAGTATTTATACCAAAATACACTAAATAAAAACAACTATATTCAGGAACTTACATTTAAAGTAGAAGAAAATGTTCAAAATATGTCTTTTAGATACAGAAATGGTACAGGTGGCAGTGGTAATGTATCTGTTACCAAATTGGATTTTGTTAATGGAAAAGTGTCTCTTGGTGACAACTCAGCTGACTTTGATTTTGTACCGGGCACAATATACACAGCTAAGTCATATTATGCCTGGGATGCTAACAAGGGTAAAATAGAAATCACAGATGGAACTAAATCTGTTGTGCTTATGGGTAGTTTACCTGTAAATAACGCCACAGATACACAAGCTCCGAGTATCATATTTTATAGTGATGAATGCTGTGATGAAGGCAGAATAATATCAATTTATAACTATAATATATACACCACAAATGAAGAAAGTTGTGAACTTAAAACCAAATATTTAAATCTTAAGTTAAGCAAAAATGTCTTTGAAGAGGGCGTTATAACAGCTTCTGTTGATGTAGAGTCAAATGCTTCATTTAACGGCTATATAAATAATGCTGCCACACTCTTTTTAGCTGTGTATGAAAACGGTGAACTTTCATCTCTCAAATCTGTTCAGGTTCCACCCGAATTCAGAAACTTCAGTGTAGATAATATCATAGGTGCAAGTGATACATCTGTAAAGGCTATGCTTTGGAATGTTGACGATGGAACTCTCACGCCGTTATTTGCGTCAAAAGAACTTGCAAAACAATAATATCTTATAAAAAGGATTTTTAACATAATTTTTTACAATATGAAAGGTTATAAGCTTATGAAAAACAGATCTATAGTTTTAATATCGCTTGTATTATCTATATTTATGTTATCCGGTACTATTGCTTTTGCAGATTATGAAATAACCAAGTGCAGTGTTGATGAAACAGGATGCCTTACCTTAGAAGGTAAGGCATCCCAAAGTGGCGAAAGAGTTGCCATAGAGATTGTTAAGCCGTCATTCACTATCACAGATATAGAAAATATCACATCCGATGGTATTATGAATATTTTTGGCAACATACTGGAGCTTACTGCAGGAGAGAATGCTGTTTTCAAGACAAGCTTTAAGCTTGGCGGCACATCAGGCTACTATAATATTCGTCTTAAGGGTGAGCACGCATCAGAGCCTGTTGTATATAACGATGCTTTCCTTTACTTATCAGATGACGACAGGGCAGACCTGCTTACTGCCCTTAGCACTGCAAGTGACGGTGCCTCAATGAAGCTGGCAATAGAAAATGCATGCTTTTATAACTATCTGGATATCAATTATCCTGCGTATAATAATTATTCATCAGCTCAAAAGGATGCCCTTGCTTTATTCGTCTTAAATTCCAGAAAAGGTGGTTTTGCTTCTGCTAAAGAAGTCTCCCTGTGTATAAGCTATGGTGTGTCTTCTGCTAACCTTAACATAGCATCAGACGCTGATTTTGAAAATGTATTTGCAAGTGATGCCCAGTACATAGGTTTTACTAAAAGTGATGCTTCCTTCGGTTTTTATGACGAAATTTTAGATGCTTCTGCAAAGAGAAAAGTAGTTTCTGCACTTAAAGGAAATACTCCATATGCAAATGTTGATAGTTACATTTCGACTCTATATGATAATATAATACTTGGTGCAATATCCGAAAGCGATAACCATGCACAGGTTGAGCAGATTCTTTTTGGATTTGAAGACTATCTTGGTAATAAGCTCAGTAAATATAAGGCTTGCACCGTTAAAACAGATGTTAATAAAAAAATTGTCGGTCAATTCTTTGGCTCGGTTAATGCTCTCTTTGAACAGATAGATGCTTATATCACAGAATTTACAACACCTCCTGAAGATAAGGAAGATGATGTTATTATCACAACAGATAACAAAGCACCGAGGCCAAACGCTCCCAAACCATCTCCGTCGTCACCCGGTTCATCCGGATCCAAACCATCTCCGTCGTCACCCGGTTCATCCGGACCGGCAGTATCAACTCCATCTGTATCCACACCAATTGAACCGATACCTTCTGTAGGTTTTAGTGATCTGGGTGGATTTGAATGGGCAGAGAAAAGCATCAACAAACTGCATAATGATGGAGTTATATCGGGTAAAGATAATGGGATTTTTGCACCGGAAGATAGTGTGACCCGTGCAGAATTCATTAAAATGATAGTACTTGCTCTCTTTGAGACTGATTCATCTGCAAACTCCGATTTTGCAGATGTCGACAAAAATAGCTGGAGCTATCCCTACATAAGCACAGCCTTTAAAATGGGCTTGGTGCATGGAAATGGCACAGGCTTCGGCACATCCGATAATATCACCCGTCAGGATATGGCTGTGATTATCAGTAGATGTATGGAAAAGAAAAATCTTATTCCTTCCTCACAAGACAGTTCTGTATTTGATGACGATAATCTTATATCAGATTATGCTAAAGGTGCGGTTGCACTTATGAAGGTTGAAGGAATTATAAACGGTAAAGGAAACAATATGTTTGCTCCGCTCGATAATTTAACCAGAGCAGAAGCGGCAGTTATTATTATGAGAGTTATCGATTTGCGACGATAGGAGGGTGTAAATGAATAGTATTTTTTCAAAAATTATAAGCCTCATCTTATGTCTTTCAATATTTGTTTGCACTGTGCCTGCGTTTGCAGACGACACCTTGTATGATGATACTCTTACACATGCTTTTGATGTCTTGTTTCAGCTTGGAGTTTTTAGTGAAAAGGATATACAGGCTATAGACCCTGAGGCAAAGGTGTCCCGCGGTGAATTTGTGCTTGCGGTTACAAATCTCATCGGAGCTGAAGGACTTTCCCACAACGAAGGTATGCAAGGCTTTAGCGATGTCACTGCTTCAAATAAATATTATAATTCTGTTATGGTTGGAGCTTCATTAGGATTTATTAATGGCTCGGGTGACGGTAAGTTTAAGCCAAATGATAAAATTACTGCCTCCGCTGCAGTTAAAATATTGGTTTCACTTCTCGGTTGGGATGATGCTGCTCAAAGTAAAGGCGGATATCCATCCGGCTATTTTGCAAAGGCAAATGAGCTTGAACTTATGGATGGGCTTTCATTTGGTTATGAAGAAAGTATAACCATGAGAGATGTTATCATATTATTATATAATACCATATCGGCTGATATTCTTGTTATAGATTCCATATCCGGTGATAGTGTGTCATATAGTGTCAATGATGATGGAATTTTAGCACAGTATCGTGGCATATGTAAATCTACAGGAAAATTATTGGGTAGCGACTCAGTGCTTCTTTGCAGTAATGAAAGACCATCCAATGGCGAAATAATTATTGATAATAAGGTGTATAGTTATACACGGAATAATTCCAATGAATTAATGGGTATGTTTGTTGAGTATTACTACGACAAAGATGATAATATTATTGCCTTGGTTGAAGAATACGAAGCCAATACCGTAAAAATTATCACAACTAAAGATATTGTGGGATATTCCAACAATAAATATTCATATTATGACGGTAACAAGATAAAGAATATCAACATTTCAAAAGATGCTGATGTGGCATATAACGGCAGCGTTTTATCAAGTTTTACAACATCTTTTCTTGTGCCTGCAAACGGACAGGTTAAGCTTATAGACACAAATAGTGACAACAATGCAGATTCTGTCATCATAGATAACTATGACATATATGTGGTTAAAGGTGCAGATTCTCAAAATGAAATGATTTTTGATAAATATGAGCCCACCAAGATTTTAGATCTTAAGAAATACGAAGCGTATTATATCACAGATGATCTTGGTAACAACCTTAATCTGTCTGAACTAAATCAGAATGATGTTGTGTCTGTTGCTGCAAGCTTCGACAAATCCGTTGTGAAGATTTTGTACAGTAACAGAGAATTTGAAGGCAAAGTAACCGCCATAACACAGAATGGTAAGTCTATTATTGTAAATGATGCACAGTATGATGTTTCTGCATCTGCTCTTAGCGAGGCTGCAAAAATTAAATTGGGCAAAAACTATATATTTTTGCTCGACATTATGGGCAATATAGCATCTATCATCTCATCAGAAGATAGCTACCGTTGGGGGTATCTTATAGCCGCCCGTGAAACACGGGGCCTTGATAAAGCTGTGGTAATCAAGCTTTTTGGCGAAGATGGTGCTATGCACTATTTTGAAGTAAGATCAGATATTATATTAAATACCGAAAAAACAGAACTACAGTCTCTCTATAATGCTCTTTTAGATGGAAATTCTAAAGTACAGAGTGGTATTGTAAGATATCGCTTTGAAGGTGACAGACTCATAGAGATTGATAGAGATGTAGATAATTATTACACAGGCTACAATCCTGATAAAACTCCGCTTAAGAAAATTAGATGGACTAAATCTGCCAGTGCTTTTGGAGGAAAGATTGCTGTTAATGAGGCAACTAAATACTTTGCTCTCCCTATAGATGATGATGCACAGGATGATGAATATCAAATAATTACCACATCTTATTTTAAGGATAATGAAATCGAAAACTGCATTAGCGCCTATCGCGAAAACACCGATTCTCACATTGCAGATGTCATAGTTACATACGCTGAATCTTTTGAAACATCGATTGGACAATATGCACCGATCAGAATTGTTGAACAGATTGTTCAAGCAATAGATCCGGAAGGTAATGCAGGCATTAAAATCAAATTTGCCGGAGGCGAAGAAGCTTTTGTTAAAGACAATAATGTTTTAAATGGTGTCAAATCCTTAGATAATCCGGATGTAGTACATAATCTTGTTTGTGGTGATATAATAAGATTTAGCCGCGACGCCAATAATTTAATAAAAGCAATTGAGTTGGTCTATGATAGGGTAGGTAAAAAAGTCAAAGGCGATCCATCTGTTAACTATGATGATGTATGGGGCGTAAGAGTAGTTCTTGCAAATGTGTATTCAAAAGAAAATGATAATCTATTGATAACGAAAACCTCTCTTGATACTCCTGGTATAACAGTGCCATATTCCGATGTTGAAACACTTTTTGCAAATAAGTTTACAATATATAAGTGTTATGTTTCAAGAGGTGAATATGTGGTGGAAGAAGGCTCTGTATCAGATATCTATGATTATAAGACAATGGGGGCTTCTCACAGTAAAATTGTTGTTTCTACAACTGATGGACAACCGAGGAATATAATTATTTATCAATAATAATATATAGTTCTTCAGCTACTAAAAAAGCAGGCTATAGTGAACTTATAACTAAATTAAGATGTCCCCCGCCTCTATAGGCGGCGGGTGACATTTAATT
>JAEDEG010000106.1 GCA_016293435.1 Clostridia bacterium | reverse complement strand
TAACTCAAATTCTCTTTTCGAGAACCTCTCATACTGTTCATTTTTCAAAGTTCAAACCGCCGCCTCGTATGAGCGACTTAATTATTATATCACAGTCAAAAGTGTTTGTCAAGAAGTTTTTTTTAAATTTTTTAAAAATTTCTTGCAGCAATTTGTGCCACACTTATGACGCTTAAAAAATATATCACATTAAAGCCATTTTGTCAACACAAAAAAACATTTTTGGGCATTTTCTCTACTTTATTGGCAGCTTTCGAGCTCTATACTCAGAGTATTCCACAATTCATACAAATCATCGAGCTCTTTTTCGCATTTTTCGCTTGTTTCGTAAAGCTCACTCACCTTACCGTAATCGGAGCCTGCGTCGGCTATCTGAGCCTGCAAATCATCCAGGCGTTTTTCCGTCTCGCTGATTTTTTCTTCTGCGGCGGCAATCTTTTTGGTAAGGTTCTTTATATTTGCCTGACGGCGCTTTTGCTGCTCATACTCCTCGGCTCCCGAAAGCACCGGTTTTAATTCACGCTGTGCCTCTTCCTGGGCATTACTGTTTCTGTATTCAAGATAGTCATTATAGTTGCCGGTGTATGAGGTTATACCCGTGGGTGTGAGCTCCAATATTCTGTCGACCGTTTTGTTGAGAAAATATCTGTCGTGAGATACAAGGATAACAGTTCCCTCAAAGTCACGCACCGCTGTATCGAGAGCCTCTTTGGAGGAAAGGTCAAGATGGTTGGTAGGTTCATCGAGTAAAAGTGTGTTGGATTTTTCCATCATTATAACAAGCATCATAAGGCGAGCTCTTTCGCCGCCGCTGAGCTTGGATACCTTTTTATATACATCTTCATCGGTAAAGAGAACTGTTCCGAGAAGTGTGCGTACTTGGGATTCATCCATGCGTGGAAACCGATTCCATATTTCATCAAGCACAGTGCTGTCTTCGTGAAGAAGCTTCTGCTCCTGGTCATAGAAGCTGAGCTCTACGTTTCTGCCAAATTCAAAGCTTCCTTCATAGGTGGTGTTTATGCCTACGAGGGTTTTGAGCAGAGTTGATTTGCCAACGCCGTTGGCACCGATAACGGCAACCTTTTCGCCGCGCTTTATGTCTATGTCGATACCCTCGGCTATGGTTTTCAGTATTCCGCCGCTGTTTACATTAAGCTTCATATTCTCACATATAATCACATCCTTATATGAAGGATATTCAAATTCAAACTCAAAGCTGCATGCCTTGTTCATAAGCACCGGCTTTTCGAGAAGCTCTACACGGTTTAGAGCTTTTTGTTTGCTCTTTGCCATTTTGGCAGTGGATGCCCTTGCCTTATTGCGCGCTACATAGTCTTCTAACTTTTTGATATCCTCCTGCTGAGCCTCATAGTGCTTGAGAGCAATTTCATAATTTTTTTGTTTTGTATCAAGATAAGCAGAATAGTTACCGGGGTATTTTGTTGCTCGGTTTCTTTCTATTTCATATATTGTATCGCACAGACTATCGAGAAAATATCTGTCGTGAGATACGGCAATAATCATACCTTTGTATGACTTTAGATAGCTCTCCAACCACTGCATGGTCTTAAAATCGAGATGGTTGGTGGGTTCATCCAGGAGAAGAACCTCGGGATTTTTGAGAAGGAGCTTTGCAAAGGCAAATTTGGTTTTTTCGCCGCCGGAGAGTGTGCGTACCTTTGTATTTTTCACATCAAAGCTGTCGAATCCCATGCCGCCCAGGACAGTTTTTATACGGGTCTGAATTTCAAACCCGCCTTTTGACTCAAACATCGCACTTGCTTTTGAATATGCATCAAGCACAGCTGAATGTTCACTCTCCGAAAGAGATTCATCAGACATTTTGAGTTCGAGCTGTCTCATTTCTTTTTCTAATGATGTGACATCGGCAAAAATAGACATTACTTCCTCCCACATTGTATTTGGAGAATCTTCTATGGCATTTTGCTTCAAAAATCCTATAGTTGAATCCTTGGGGGTATATATACTGCCGCTGTCATATCCGAGCTCGCCCGAGATTATGCGCAAAAGCGTTGTCTTTCCGGCACCGTTGGCACCTATCAAACCAACTTTCTCGTTGTCGGATATATTCATAGTAATATTTTCAAGTATCAAGTCCACTCCATAGCTCTTGGTCAGAGAGGTTATCTGCATCGACATCGTTGGTATCTCCTTTCACATCGGCATAGCAAGCCGCAAGCACAGTCACCTTTGCGGCGCCGTGCATTCTAAGTATTTTGGAACATTCATCGGCTGTGGAGCCGGTTGTGTATATATCATCAAGTATAATTATATTCTTTCCGGTTATATCATATTTCACATTAAAATCCAGTGCGCCCACTATTTTCGCGCGACGCATTGAATAGCCCATTTTACTGAGCGGAGTAAGGTTTTTTGCCTTAAAGAGAAGGTCCGGATACAGCTTAAGATTTAAAGTTTTGGCAAGATGAGCTGCAATCAAAAGTGACTGGTTGTATTCTCTTTCTCTCAGGGGATGAAGCGGCACAGGACAAATAAAGGTATATTCCTTTAGAAAATCCATATTCTTCACAGCCGTATATAAAGCATAAGAAAAAGTATCCGAAAGATATTTTTGAGCTCTGAATTTATAATTTATCATGGCGCTGCGGACATTATCCCTATAGCAAAGAGCGCACACAGCCTGTTCAAAGTAACGGTCGGGCTCAACAAAAACCACCCTTTCTTTAAGGGGCAGAGACATGCAGTCTGAGCACAAAGAGACAGACCTGCCTATAGGCACGCGGCAGTCGCAGCAAATGCACCGCCTTGGCCAGAGTATATCTGCGGCAGCTGTTCCAATTTGTTTTATAACTGATTTTAGCTTTAATTTTAAAGGCACGGGTCTATTTTTCATCTGCAAGCTTCTCCATTAATCCCGAATAGCGTTTATCTTCACGGTTATTGTCTACCATACGTTCAAGAATTGACTTTATGCCCACAAGTACAACAAGACTTTTTGCTCTGGTAACGCCTGTATAGAGAAGATTGCGGCTAAGCAGCATGTCGGGAGCCTTGAACATCGGCATTATGACAACAGGGAACTCACTGCCCTGACTTTTGTGCACGGTAATGCAATATGCAAGGGTGAGATCAGCCAAATCCTTAAAGCTGTAATTCACCTTTTTGTCATCAAAAACAACTGTCATGGTGCGAAAATCTTCATTTATCTCCCTTATATATCCAACATCACCGTTAAAAACTCCCGATCCGGGGAAATCCTTTTCCACATCGGTCCATTCCATGTCATAATTATTTTTAATCTGCATTACCTTATCGCCCTCACGAAAAACAGTGTCACCGTAGGTACGCTCTTTTTTGTGCTTTGAGGGCGGGTTGAGAAGCTTTTGCAAAATCTTATTGAGATTATTAACTCCGGTAACACCCTTTTTGGTCGGCGAAAGAATCTGTATATCAAAGGGATCGTAGCCAAAAGTATTTTTGAGCCTGGAAAAACAAAGCTCGCATATATAGTTAGCACCTTGCTCAGGTGTTTGCATTGATGCAAAATAAAAATCGCCGTCCTTTTGATTACACATGGGATAGTAGCCGGCGTTTATGGCATGGGCATTGGTGACAATCATGCTTTGGGCTGACTGGCGAAAAATTTGATTGAGACGTATCACGCTGAACCTTTCGCTGCTTATGATATCTCTGAGGACATTGCCTGCACCGACCGGCGGCAACTGATTGACATCGCCTACCAAAATAAGCCTTGTGCCCGGTCTTGTAGCACGGAGAAGATTGTTCATAAGAGCAATATCTACCATAGACATTTCATCCACTATTATAACATCGGCATCTATGGGTTCCGATTCGTTACGCATACAATTCATATCGTCACCTTCGGAAAAGCTCACCTCAAGCAAACGGTGAATGGTCTTTGCTTCCATGTGGCACACCTGACTCATGCGCTTTGCGGCTCTGCCTGTTGGTGCGGTGAGGCTGATTTTGAGCCTGCGGGATTTCATTATATCTATTATTGCATTTATAATGGTGGTTTTTCCTGTGCCGGGGCCGCCGGTTATAACCATTACACTTTTACACAAAGCACAACGAACTGCCTCACGCTGGAGCTCGGCAAACTTAAGTGAGCTTTTGGTCTGAGCAATGTCAATTTGTTTTTCTATATTTATATCACTGCTGTCGTACTCTGTTTTGGCAAGAAGTGCAAGCTTTTTGGCAACGTATTTTTCATAATCGTAATATTCGTAAAGATATACAGCATTATATTCGTCTTTTCCTTCTCTAACTAAAGTGAGGACAGAACAAAGATAATCTATATACACCGGCAACTTTGACGGTAAAATCCCCAGAAGATTTGCCGAATTTGCAATAAGTGTATCCTCAGGGAGATATGTATGGCCAAACTGTAGACTGTAGCGAAGCATATATATAATGCCGGCGCAAATACGCTTGTCATTATCGGGTTCGATATTATTTTGAGCTGCAATTTCATCGGCTTTTTTGAAGCTGACTCCGTAATCCGCTTCACATAATATATATGGATTGTCAAGCACTGTCTGTTTTGAAAAAATTTTATGCTTACGGTATATCTTCATGCACACATTGGTGGATATACCGTATTTTTGCAAAAACATAAAAAGCTCTGAGGTGCCTATCTGTTTGTTGAAGCTTGCAGTAATTTCATCGGCTTTTTTGGCAGATATGCCGTTGATTGCAGCAAGCTTGCAGGGTTGAGAGGCAATAACGTTTAGCGCATCATCGCCAAAGCGCTCCACAATCTTTTGGGCTGTGGCCTTTCGCACACCTTTTATTATGCCGGAAGAAAGATATTTTAAAATTTCATCTCTGCCGCTGGGGAGCTTTTTTTCATACATTTCGACCCTGAACTGTTCACCGTAGGTGGGGTGATCTGTCCATGTGCCCGTGAGAACAACGTTTTCGCCCTCGGTAATGCCATACATTGTGCCCACGGCTACAAAGCTGCATTGTTCACTCTCAATTTCGGTTACGGCATAGCCATTGTCCTCGTTTACAAAAATTATGGATTCTACGATACCGTTTATTACTTCTTTTTCGGATTCTGCCACGCTGTTCACCTCCGCATCGGCACAAAAATCTCATTATATAATATTATACACGCTTTGGCACAGGATGTCAAACCCAAAAAAGGCCTGCACACAAAGCTATTGCTTTTGTACAGACCTTTTCATAAAAATCATAAACAATCATTCCAGCGCAGCACCGGATTTTAAAGCTGTAATAAGTGCTTCGTTTGAATCAATAATTTCATCGGTCACAAGAGAAACCGTTGACTCATCACCCGCATCGTGACAGTCGGAGCCACCGCATCTTAAAAGATTGAACTTATCCGCCCACATAGATGCAATGTCATTGCGGGAATCATGGCGTGGATGACCGTTGTACACCTCAATACCGTCGAGATACGACGGATTAATCACCGTCATACCGTTACGGAAAGGATGCGCCTGAAAAAATAGCATGCCATGCTCTCTTACGAGCTTGGAAACGTCTTTTATATGCATTTCGATAAGATTTTTTTCGTCGTTACTGTATTTGTATATAAACTCCTCGGTCATGCCATATATGAGATAGTCGTTATCACTGTATATATTGCGAAATTCCATTCCGAGAAGAATATTGATTCTGCCGTTGGCAGCCTCGACCGCTTTGTGATATGCAGACACATAAAAATCGTTCTTTTCTTTCCACGAAGCATCGGACATATGACTAAATGTATGAGGCGAATAATGATTGGTCAGAACGAGCGTGGATATTCCCTTTGCGACATAGGTTTCTACAATACTTTCCACACTTAGATGTGAACATTTGCTCACCTCTGCACTGTGGCAATGCAATTCTGTTTTGCAGCTCATTTCTTTCACTCTCCGAAGCATAGATTATTTTATATTGAAATTGTACGCATTTTATGATATATTAAACTAAGACTATAGTCAATATAATTTTGCCAAATTTAGTAAATTTGACCGAAGGGAGCCCGATATGCTCAAGGTATCAAATATTAAAATACCGTACAGAGCAAAAGAAAGACTGTACGGAAAATACATTGCAAAAAAGCTTAATATCTCTCCGCAGGATATAATAAGCTGCAGACTGCTTCGAAAAGCACTGGACGCGAGGCATACCGACACAATATGTTATGTTTGCACATTTGCACTTGAAGCAAAGGGAGAGAAACATATACTCAAACATGCCAAAGACACAAGCATATACAAAGATGACCCTTACCGATTTGAATATGGTAATCTACGTTCTGATATCAGACCGATAGTGATAGGCAGCGGGCCTGCCGGTCTTTTTTGTGCATTGATGCTTGCAAGAGCCGGACTAAACCCCATTGTGGCAGAACGAGGAGAATGTGTGGAACAAAGGCAGCAAAGCATAGAGCAATTTCAAAACGGCGGAGCACTTGACGAAAACTCCAACATTCAATTTGGCGAGGGCGGCGCGGGAACTTTTTCAGACGGAAAGCTCACCTGCGGAGTAAATGATGTGAGAATGGATTTTGTCAAAAAAGAATTTGCCGCTCACGGTGCTCCTGATGATATCATCACCAATACCAAGCCGCATATCGGCACCGACTATCTGCAACAAACTGTCAAAAGCATCAGAGAAGAAATAATATCTCTGGGCGGCGAATTTATGTTTGATACATTGATGACAGACATAGAAATTGCAGACGGCGCTGTGTGCGGTATTCACACAACAAATGTGAAAACCGGCAAAAAAGATTATTTTGATTGCACCAAGCTTATATGTGCAATAGGTCACAGCTCAAGAGACACCTATGAAATGATGAAGAAGAAAGGTTTTGTCATGGAAAGGAAGCCTTTTTCTATAGGAGTACGAATAGAACACAAGCGCGAATATATAAACAAGCTTCAGTATAAAGAAATGTTTGAAGACACCACCCTGCCCGCAGCAGACTATAAGCTTGCCACACATCCAGACGGCAGAGGAGTATATACATTTTGTATGTGCCCGGGAGGCCGGGTGGTGGCGGCAGCATCGGAAAAAGACGGTGTGGTCACCAACGGAATGAGCAATTTTGCACGTGATGGCGAAAACTCCAACAGTGCAATTCTTGTATCGATTGCGCCCGAGGATATTGCCGGTGATGATGTGCTTGGAGGGATGTATCTTCAAAGAGAGCTTGAAAAAAAGGCATTTGAAGCCGGAGGAGGCAACTACTTTGCCCCCTGCCAGAGGCTTGAGGATTTTTTGGCAGGAAAGTCAAGCTATGAATTCGGAAAAGTATATCCAAGCTACAAGCCGGGAGTAACAATGTGCGATATAAATAAGCTTTTGCCGGACTTTATGACAGCTGCTATGAAGAAAGCCTTTGCGGATTTTGACCAAAAAATGAAAGGCTTTAATTTGAAAGATGCACTCCTAACAGGACTTGAAACAAGAAGCAGTGCTCCGGTGAGAATAAAGAGAAACGCCCGGTTTGAAAGCAGCATCCGCGGTGTATACCCCATAGGAGAGGGCGCGGGATATGCCGGAGGGATAATGTCTTCGGCAGTAGACGGCATAAAATGCGCCGAAAGCATATGTGAAAATATTAAAAAAGACTTGTGAGGAATATAACTAAATTAAGATGTCCCCCGCCTCTATAGGCGGCGGGTGACATTTAATTTTTTCAGTGGGAGTTCAATCTCCCACTGAAAACGTTGAATGACGCGGCTTTGCCGCTTATTGAAGCAACGAATTACACTTATTTAACCGTGATATAAAAAATAATTTGCAGGTGATTTATTCCGTGCAAATTATTTTTTTCAACTAATTATTAAATACATCCATGTCAAAATCAACAACGGTATAATAGGTGCCTTCTTCTCTTTCACCTATTTTTTTGTCAAGCTCATCCTTAACAGCCTTTTGATTTTTCATCAGCTCTGCGGGCAGTGCAATGTCAAAAATCAAATTGGTATGCTCTTTGCCTCTCACCATACGAAAATCGTGGATGGTTATGCGCTTGTCATATTCCTTTAAAATATCCGAAACAACCGAGCGCAGGCGTACAAGCTCGTCGTCATCGGTCACAATGGGATCGTAGTGAATAACAAGATGTACATTATGCTTTTCCATACATTCTCTCTCAAGATTGTCTATAATCTCGTGGCTTACCATTGGATCTATGCGGCAGTCAATTTCGAGATGCATGCTTGCAAACCGCTTGCCCGGGCCGTAATCGTGAACCATCAAATCGTGATAGCCCATGACCTCGGGGCGCGATCTTACTACTTCTATTATAAGATTTCTGAGTTCCGGACTTGCATTTTCGCCAAGCAAAGGACTGACAATATCCTTGGCAAGCATAGCTCCGCTGTAGACAATAAAAACAGCAACCGCAAGACCTGCAATACCGTCTATATGCCAGCCGAAAACAAACTGAACAATGCCCGCAATGAGCACTGCTCCGGTGGCAAAGATATCGTTACGGCTATCGGCGGCAGTGGCAAGAAGGGTGTCGGAGCTGACGGATTTGCCAAGCTTTGTGTTAAACACATACAGCCAAAGCTTTACAAGAATCGACGCAACAAGCGCAATACATACCGGCACATTAAAAAGAACCGGCGACGGATTTATAATCTTGCCGACCGATGTTTTGGCAAGCTCAATGCCGATAATTATAATAATTGCAGAAACAATTAGTCCTGTCAAATATTCGAATCTGGCGTGACCGTAGGGATGTTCCTCGTCGGCAGGCTTTCCCGCAAGGCGAAAGCCCGCAAGAGTAACCACTGAGCTTGTGGCATCTGAAAGGTTGTTAATACCGTCGGCAATAATTGAAACAGACCCCGACAGTGTGCCGACAATAAGCTTTAGAACAAATAGCAGAGCATTGCAGATTATCCCCACAATTCCCGAAAGTGAACCCACGGCAGAGCGAACCTCAAAGCTGTCTGCTTTGTCATAATCTTTTACAAACAAACGTAACAATAATTTAGTCATAAAAATTCTCCGAATGATGTTTAATTTGTTAATATATATGCTAAAAGTTTACCGGGAATTACAAGGTAAAAAGCATAATAGCAAACATATTGTTTTATCATTAATATATCAAAGCTTACACTCTTTGCGAATATTTTTCTATTCTTTCTTCTTTAAACGAATTGTAGCAATCGTTATCAATAGCATCTCTGATATCCTCCATGAGCTTATTGTAAAAAAACAGATTATGAAGCACACAAAGCCTCATAGCAAGCATCTCCTTTGCCTTAAAGAG
>JAEDEG010000105.1 GCA_016293435.1 Clostridia bacterium | reverse complement strand
CAAATGCGATAATCACTCAGCCCACCCTCGAAAATCCGACGGCGGTAATCAAAATCCCCGCCACAAATGACCCGCGCTTTTTCACAAGCTACTATGTAAATTTCAATGTTTCCACCGGACTTGACAAGCCAAACGGCAAAAGAATAATGGCAGAGGAAATCAGCGTAAGTTCAATTCCCGAGCCCGAAAACTCACCTCCGAACATGCAAGACGGCAAGTTTAATACCCGTTGGTCTGCAGAGGGCGAGCAGTGGGCTGTATTTGACCTTGGCGAGATAAAAACCGTGAGTGCACTCGGTATCGGTATTTATTCCGGTTTTGAGCGTTCCCACAAATTTGAAATTCTTGTTTCGGAGGACGGAGAGGACTATACCTCCATTGTTAAGGCAAATACCTCCAAGCTTACCTCGGAGGCAGAATATATCGAATTTAGCCCCGTAAAGGCAAGATATGTAAAACTCAACAACTTTGGTAATTCTGCCAACGCTTGGAACTCCATTACCGAAGTAGAAATATACGGAGAGTAGGAGGGCATATGAAAAGAATTTTATCATTACTGTTAATATTTACACTTCTCTCGTACGGCGCGGCAAGCGCCGCCGGGATTCCCTCGGTTCACGTTGACGGCATTGATAACGGTGCAGCCATTGCCTACGGCGAAGAAGTTGCCGTTACAGTGTCGACGTACGGTGATTTCACCAAGGTGTTTCTTTATCTCAACGGCGAAGAATGTGCATCAACCGCAGAGGGTGAAGCAAGATTTGTCCTTTCGGATGTGCCGTCGGGCAGAAATGTTATTTCTGCCGAGGTTGTCGATGATACCGGCAATGCATTTAAGGGCAATGAGATAGTGTTCTATTATATCTTGTCCCAAAAAGACATAATTTCCAATGACGATTTTGAAACCGAAACAGACGGCAGCCGTTCAAACGGCTGGGACATTCCCAGTGTCCCGGCAATCACAATTGATGAAGCGGAAAATGATACCGGATATTCATTGATACTTGACACAGGTAACAGTGCAGGTCAGTTGCCTGCCAAAGCAGAACTCAAATCCAATGTTTGTAATAATCTTTCGGCAAATGGCTTTACATTTGAATTTGACACTCAGCGTATTATGAAAGCGGATGATGGTCCGGTTGTTTTTGCAAAGGTTTATATTAAGACCAACAATGGGGATGTAAGTCTTGGCGGTATAAGGCGTGACGGCGGCTCAACCGGAACTTATGTTCCGTCTATCACGCTTCGTGATTTGCCTGCCGACAACGATGTATTTCCTGCAATTAAAACCGCAAATAAGACATGGTATCACATCAAATACGAAATAAACCTTGCAAAAGGAACTGCAGAGATGTTCTATGCAGTGGGCAAAGGCAACAATAGTAATATGAGTTCAATTGGTGTGCGTAATTTTGTCGCATCTTCATCTTTGCTGAGATTATATTTTGAATACAATGGCTATGCAACTTCGGCTGACTCAAATCCAAAGCTTATGATTGATAATTTTTCTTTCTCAGAGATTAAGAAGTCTGCATATATTGACAAACCAACATTCTATATGGGAGACGTTGTATTTGACGGCGATTTTATTCCGCCCAATCCGTTCAAAATGACTGTTCCTTTCAGCACTGATATGGACGCTTCAACCGTCACCAAAGATGCATTTACACTTATGTCAGGTGATAAAAAGATTGAAATTGAAGATGTAATGTATGACGAAGCTTCCAAAACGGCTACCGTTGTATTCAAAAAACCGCTCAATTCCAACACATTCTATAAGCTCATTGTGAATAAGAATGTTAAAACCTGCATGGGTATGACTCAGCCCACCGATTTGGTCACAACCTTTAAAACGAGCTTCAACGATTTTGATGTAACAAGCATCAATGTTATGAAGAACGGTATTCCTGTTTCGGCAAACGAAATGACCGCGGGAGATACATATTCCTTTGAATATACAGTTCAAAATCAGACCGATGCAGAGATAAACGGTGCGCTCATTTTTGCTGTATATGAAAATGATGCACTTGCATATATCAATATGCAGCCCGCAGCGGTTGACCCTTTCGCGCAGAAAAAGACCTTTGTAAGCACAGCAGATTATGTGTGCAATACAGAACCCGACTTTGTTGAAGTGTATTTTTGGAGGAGTATGACAGAGAGACTTCCTCTCATTAAGGCTCAGGTTTTGAAGTAAATTAAAAATTAAACGGAAAAGGATATATCCTTTTGTTGTGTATTACATACACAACAAGCATCTCGGTTAAAATATACTTCAAAAGGTTTTCGTTTCTGTTTAATATAAAATGTATTTGGAATAAACCCCATATACCAAAATAAAAAAAGGAGATGTTTTATTGTGTTAAAAAAATTTTTGGCAGTATTGCTAAGTGCAGCCATGATCGCAGGTCTTGTGACCGTCCCTGCTTTAGCGGCAGCACCCGACGGTTATCACATGACCTTTACCGGTCAGACTGAGGATGTCTCAAATTGGATAAGCCTAAGTGACGGCTCTCTTGTCTCGGGCGGAGGCTCATGGGTATACGGCATCGGAGGCAGAGAAGCTTCCGACCAGAGCTTGAAGCTCACAGGCTCAGGCTACTTCATGAACAAATTTACCATGAAGGACAACGTTGTTATCGAATTTGACGTTATGTTCCCCGGTGCTGTAAGCAGTGCAAGTGAATATAAACAGTTCAAATTTACCATAAAGGGCGCTCTTATTAACAACGAAATTCTTCACAAGAGCGGTTCCTATAGTCAAAACAGGTGGGATACCAAAGTTGTGAACAATGACCACTGGAATCACTTTGTATACGAATTTGACTGTGCAAACGGAACCTACAATATCTATATAAACGGTACTCTATATAAAGAAGGTGCCGCTCATACTATTGCCAACGGTGCTGAAACCGAGTTCAGGTTTTTAAGTAACGGAGCTAACGACGAATATCCGATTTATCTTGACGATATCAAATACTACAGCGGTACATATGACCCATCAAATGCAACAGCATCTTTGATAAGCGGCAACGGTATTACTGTTGATGAATCCCAAAAAACCGTTGCATTTTCAGAAACTGAAGTGGCTGATGTTCATAATAAGCTTACTGTATCGTCCGGTGCATGCATTGTCGGTGTTATGGACGGCGATACCTATCTTACCAAAACAGAAGGCTTGGTAGAAGACGGTGATGCTATTGTTCTTTGCGCAGCTGACGGCATAACCTACTCATATTACACAGTAGGCATTCAAAAAACCGCTTCCTACAGTCAGAACTTTAACTCTGTAGGTATTATCGAATCTCTCACAGGCTGGCCTAATTTGGCTGTAGGTGAATATTTATGTGCAGGCGGTACACGAGCAGGCATTGGCGGTAAGGCTTCTGATGACATAAGTGCTCTCACGGGCACGAAAGATTCATATTTCAGAAGAGATGTTACACTCTATGGAATATCCACAATCGAATTTAACACTCTTGTTACAGAATCCAACTGGGGCTACATAGGTGTGAGCACAAGCAACACCAATATGGGCTTTTTCCAGGGCTCAAACAAGCTGAACAATACCTCCAAAACCTACGAAACCGGCAAGTGGTATCACCTTGCATACGTTATAGATGCCGCAAATCAGAAATATGATTTGTATATGAACGGTGAAAAGGTTGTTAATCAGGGTGCGGTAGCAAATATCAAAGAAGGAAGTACACTCGTGCTCAGAATTTACGGTAACAGCAGATACTATGACGATCTCAAAATTTATTCCGGGACATATGATCCTTCAAACAGCGCAGTATCTCTTTCGGCAAACGGCTTAAGCGTTAATAACGACAGCAAAACAGTTTCTGCTATTGAAGGTACAGTTGCAGAATTTCTCGCAAAGCTCACAGCATCCAACGGAGGCACTGTGGCAGGTGTGGTAGATTGTGAAACCTTCCTCACCAGAGCAGACACCGATGCAGTTCAGGTGGGTGATCGTGTTGCCGTGCTTGCAGCAGATGGCGTAACCTACAGCTACTATGATGTTGTTGGCAGAGATTGTATTGTTCAGACCTTTGTAGATGATGATTTCACAGGTCTCACCGGAACAAGAGTATCTGACTACAATAACGGTGACGGTCAGGCGGCAGCGGCAGGCTTGACTATCACACGCAACGGTCTCGGATATAACGAAGAAACCGGCGAAGGTGCATATTATGAAATCATTGCCGACGGTGATGACGAGATAATGAAGATGTATTCCAAAAATTTCAATTCACACCCCTTCTTCGGCAAAAACCTTGCTGCCGGCACAACAGGCAAAACCGTGGTAGAATTTTCTGTCAAAAAGCCGGATAAGCTCACAGCATCAAAGCTTATTTTCTATGGACCCAATGAGTCAACCAAAAATGAAAGCTCCAACTGGAACTTTACAAATGCTATCCCTGTAGCATTTGAAACAGACGGTCTTATCTATTTTAATGATGAAGCCCTTGGCGCATACAATCTTGACCGGTGGTACCGCGTGATTGTTGTAACAGACATTCCCGGCAACAAAATGACAATCTACATCAATGGTATAAAATGCGCAGAAAAAGTGTTTGAAGATCCGATTGTTAAAATTTATGATATCAGATTCCAAATGCAAAAATCCGAAAAAGAGTGTATTACATACTATGACGATATCAAGTGGTACGAAATAGATTCAAGTGTAGATTTCTACGATGAAGAGAAGATTGCCGATCTCACATCTTCTTCAAACAGTGTTGTTGTCAAAGCAGGTGCGACAGGCGGTATAATTGCCACAGAGCTTGCAACGGTAGCAGATGTGCTTAATTTGGTTACTTCACACGGCACAATCAAAGCATACGACGCAGCCGGCAATGAAATCACAGACACTCAGGCTGCACTTGCCCACGGTGTGTACCTCGAAGTTACATCTGCCGACGGTCTTGCAACAGCAAAATATACTTATGTTGTAGATTCTGTTTCGCCCATTACCTTTAGTGTTGAAGGCACAGAAACGGTTGACGGTACAATCACCGCCACCGTACATGTTGTAAATTCCGACGAAACAACGCCTACTGCCGGAGAACTCATCATTGCAGTATACGAAGGCAAAAAGCTTGTTTCAATAAATTCAAATGCTTTCAATGCAGCTTGCTTCTATGGCGGCTATACTGACGCAGACTACAGTGTATCTATTGATGTTACAAACAGCGCAATACAGAGCGTTAAGGCGTTTCTTTGGAATGCAGTATCAGGTGTAAAGCCTCTTGCGGATGATGCAGAGCTCACAGTTTCATCTACAAATTTTTAAGTCCTACAGGAAGTGATATAGAGGCTGCTCTTTCTGCAAATCTTGCAGAAGGAGCATCCCATCCGCGCCTTCTTGTAGGTGATAGTTCAGACTTTGACTCAATCAGAGCATCAGCGGATAACGACACGGTGCTTGCAGGATATATTGCTGATGTAAATACAGACGCCGGTGAAATTGCATCAAGCGAAATGCCCACTTCAGACATCGATGATGGCATACGCATTGCCGATGCCGTCACAATTAACAGCAATATCATAACGTCTGCCTTTGCATACAAGCTAACGGGGACATCTGCCTACCGTGACAGAGCAATTTTGGAAATGATGAATGCGGCTTCCTTTGACGATTGGAATCCCAAAGGTCATTTTCTTGATACTGCCGGAATAATGTTTGGTATGGCAATCGGCTACGACTGGCTCTATAACGACCTTACCGACACCCAAAAATCCACAATTGCAGCTGCAATTATGGAAAAAGGCGTGATTCCTGCCTACAATCAGCACCGGTCTCCCTACTGCAATTTTAATTGGACAGGCAATAAGACCAATTGGAATTTTGTGTGCAACAGTGCGGCAATCATGGGTGCTCTTGCGGTGGCAGACATCGAAGAATACAAGACAACAGCCGCAGAGGTTGTATCTCTTTCTTTGCAAAGTATGCAGGGTGCCATTTGCAAATTCGGTATCGACGGCTCGTGGTACGAAAGTCCGGAATACGGCAGATACGCTATGAGTTATTACTATCCTGCAACCGAGGCAATGCGCACAGCCCTCGGCACCGACTATGGCTACGGCTCCAATCCCCGAACAAATGCCTTTTGTGATTATATAATCTACATTTCCGGAGGCAGATCTGTATTTAACTATGGTGACGGCGGCGAAGCATTAATAAACTTCCCCGGTCTTTTTCTCCGTTCAAAGCGCGGCGGCAGTGATTTTTATGCAGCCTACCGTGCAATGCAGCTCCAAAAAACTGAAGGCACAGCTCAGGTATGGGATGTTCTTTGGTATGACGCTTTAAACACAAGCTTCGATTTAAACTCAGCATCCATGGACAGATTCTTTGCCGCAAACGAAACGGCTACCTTCCGTAACGGTTTCTTTGGTGACGATCTTGCGTTTGCAGGCTTCCACGGCGGTTATAACGGCGACACCCACTGTCAGCTTGACGCGGGCAGCTTTGTATACGATGCCTACGGTATGCGCTTTGCCTGTGATGAAGGTCAGCAGGACTACAGCGGTGCATATGTTTGGACAACCAATCTCAATACAGAGAAAAACCGTTGGGGTTATTACCGAAACCGCGCCGAAAGTCACAACACTTTGGTTATCAATCCCGATGCCGGTGCAGACCAAAACCCGTTTGCTCAGGCAAAAATGACAAAATATAAAACAGCGGCGGACTACGGCTTTGCAGTAATTGACCTTACCGATACCTATGCCGATGATGTAGTGGCGGCAAAGAGAGGATTGTATTTTAACCGTACAAACGGATCTATTATTGTTCAGGATGAGCTTAATCTCAAATCTGTCTCCGACGTATATTGGAGCATGACCTTTGCAGCAGGTCCGTCAAGTGCATATGGTGCAGTTGCCGCCGATGGCAAAAGTGCTGTAATTACCCGCGAAAACAAAAAGGTGTGGGTAGGCATTCTCGAGGGCGAGGGAACATTCGAGATTGCAGAGGCTTGTCCCATGAGCACTTCTCCCAATCCCAACGAATGGGAAGAAAACGTGGCAAGCGGTGCAAAAAATACTATGAACACCGGCTGGTATGATAAGCTTCAGCTAAAACTCTCCGGCGTAGAGGGCAGTCAGAAAATTTCAATATATATGATACCTATTGCTTCAAATCAGACTGCACCTGACTCGGTGCCCGCGGTAACAGATATCGCAAGCTGGAAATAACAGATTTTCGAAAAATTTTCGTGAGCTTTTGTGTTTACAAGGGCTCACGATTTTGTTATAATTAGTAAAAATCCGCAATACCGTCGAAGCAGGTTATAAGCGGTAAATGCAATCAAAAACGGAGGGTAAGTTAACATGTATACATACTCTATAGTGCCTTTGGCAGAAAATTGTTTTGAAGATGTGTGTGCAGACATCAAAGACCAGTATGAGCGCGGCATAAGCACAATGCCCCTTTTTAAGATGGTCCTCGTTCCCGAGGGAACACCTGTGTGGAACAAAGCAGAAAAGCAGTGTAAGCTCTATGCACGCTATCGTGATGCACTGGAGCCTCTCGGAGTAAAAACCGGTGTGCTTATTCAGGCATCCTTGGGTCATGACTATAGCCTGGTTCCCGCTCCCTTTCAAAGAATTGTTTATCTGACCGATGGAGAAGCCATCAATGCATGGTGCCCCGAAGACAAAAATTTTGTGGCTCATTTTAAGGAGGTTGTCCGTCGGATAGCGACGGAGCGTCCGGGTGCCATAATGCTTGATGACGATGTACGCCTTATCATGAGACCGGGCAGAGGCTGTGTGTGTCCTCTTCACATGGCAGAATTTAAAAAGAGAACCGGTCTTGATATGACAAGGGAGGAGATGTATACATATTTCAAAACCCATAACGATGACGATCCGATTACAATGGAATATATCAATATGCAGCGCGACTCGCTTGTTAAATTTGTAACCGAAATGAGAGAAGCCATAGACAGCGTCGATCCCACAATTCAGGGTATTAACTGCACCAGCGGTGACGAATGTGATTCTGTCATATACACCAACCCCATTTTTGCCGGAAAAGGCAATCCCACAATAGTCAGAGTGCCCAACGGCACATATGCGCCAATCACTGTACGCGGCTTTAGCGATACCATGAGACGCGCCTGTGTGTGCTCTTCTAAGCTCAAAAAAAACGGCATTGACATTGTTTTGGCCGAAACAGATACTGTTCCCTTCAACCGCTATGCAAAGAATGCCCGCTATCTCCATGCTCACTATACTGCATCAATGCTTGACGGGCTTATGGGTGCCAAGCACTGGATAACTCGCTTTTGTGACAATGAGCTTGCCAGCGGCAAGGCATATAGAGATATTTTAGCCAAGCACATTTCCTTCTATGATAAGGTGTCGGAGCTTAGCCGGGATATCAGATGGGTCGGTGCAAATTCGATGTTCATTGAACAGAAGCATCATAGCTTTAGCAAAGATGAGATTTGGTCTTATCACCGCAACGACTGGGTGGGTTGCGTTCTTGAGCGTATGGGCATACCGTTTTACTATTCCGAGCAAAACACCGGTGCCGCTTTTTTGGAAGGCGATATAGTTAAGGATATGACCAAAAGCCAGATTGAAGAAGCTTTCAAAGGTTCTGTGTTTATGTCGTGGGAGCCTGCGGAAGATCTCATAGACAGAGGCTACGGCAAGCTTATAGGGGTTGAGGTTTCCGATTTTGACGGTGTTGTCATTAACGGTGAAACCTTTGACGGTACCATCGGATGCGTGTGTACCGTCCAGAAAAATGCCAGACGTCTGACTTTGGCAGATGACAAGACAGAGGTGCTTTCCTATAACTATGCTAAAGAAAGAGAAGCTGCAAAAATCATATCTCCCGCAGTAACTGTTTATCCTCGCGACAACTCAAAAATCTCTGTTGTATATTGCGGCGAGCCGAGAGCAGAGTTCACCTATACCGAGGGCTTTGCTTTTCTCAACGAAACCCGCAAAAAGCAGTTTGTTGATTTGCTCTCCCGTGCCGATGCTCTGCCGGTGTATTATGACGGTGACAATGAAATTTGTATGAGAGCCGGGTACATCAAAGACGGCAGGCTTCTCACGGCGGTGTTTAATTTGTCATATGATCCGCTGGAACAGCTGGATTTATATCTCAAAGACAAACCGCAGCAAATCACGCTTATTAATTCCGACGGCAGTGAATCCGGTCTTAATTGGACTCGGAAAGCAGACGACAAATATTGTGTAGATGTGAGGGTTGAACCCCTTTACCCGGTTGTATTGCTTATTAAATAATTTATAACTAAATTAAGATGTCACCCGCCTCTATAGGCGGCGGGTGACATTTAA
>JAEDEG010000104.1 GCA_016293435.1 Clostridia bacterium | reverse complement strand
AGGACATATGAGCGAACATATGAAAGACAAAAAATTCATCTGTAAATTTATATCGACTGCCATCTGTTAGATTGGCATAATGCCACGCATCCTTTAGCACGGCATCCAATTTGTCAATATTCTCTTGAATATTAAAGTGCAATTCTAAATGGACACCGGCTTCCGAAAACAGAGATACGTCATGATAATTTTTATCGCCGCGCTTGAACCCTTTCCGAACCAAGGTGTCAATCGTCTCTTCAAGATTTTCCTCCTTAACGAGGATATCTATATCACAGCTTGTTCGCATACTGTCTTGCGGATAGAATGGGCGAATAACCGAGCCCTTCAGCGGAATATACGGTATGGATGATTGGTCGAAAGTATCACATATCTGAGCAAACGCATATTTTATTTGCTCATTTCTGTAAACCGACATAATTGCTTTTTGGTTTAATTTAGAATAAACCGCATCATCATTTTTTAATCCACATTTATGCAGAGAAGATAAAGCAACATAAGCCAAATCATGACGATCAGCCAACGAATAAAGGACAGAGACAACATCTGGAGTAAGTTGTTCTTTGACAGAATCATCTAACTCCGTTTCGGTTAGTTCCGAACGGAGTATTTTGATAAATATGTCCTCTATCGCTTTAACTTCCATGTTTTCTGCCCTTTCAATAATCAAATCAGAATTTTCGCCAAACCATCTTATTAACAACACCGGTATAGCTCTGAATAATCTTCACAACCTTAGTGCTGACATTTTCCTCAACGTAAGTCGGAACGGGGATTCCGTTGTCGCCGTTATCGCACATATCCACGGCAGTTGTCACCGCCTGCAAAAGGCTGTTATCGTCAATACCTGCAAGAATAAAACAACCCTTGTCAAGAGCTTCGGGGCGCTCGGTAGAAGTACGAATACATACTGCAGGGAAAGGATGTCCAACGCTTGTGAAAAAGCTGCTTTCTTCGGGAAGCGTGCCACTGTCCGATACAACTGCATATGCGTTCATTTGCAGCTTGTTGTAGTCGTGGAATCCGAGAGGCTGGTTCATACGTACACGCTCATCAAGCTTGAAGCCTGTTGCTTCAAGTCGCTTTCTGGAACGAGGGTGGCAAGAATAGAGAATGGGCATATCGTACTTTTCTGCCAGCTTATTGATTGCCGTAAAAAGACTTGTAAAATTCTTTTCGGTATCAATGTTTTCCTCTCTGTGAGCAGACAAAAGAATGTACTTCCTTGGCTCAAGTCCAAGCCGGTCAAGCACATCGCTCGCTTCGATTTCCGCAAGATTTTGATGCAAAACTTCTGCCATAGGCGAGCCTGTAACATAGGTTCTCTCTTTTGGCAGTCCGCACTCTGCAAGATAGCGTCTTGCGTGCTCGGAATAGGCGAGGTTGACATCTGAAATGATATCAACAATACGGCGATTCGTTTCTTCCGGCAGGCACTCGTCCTTGCAACGGTTTCCGGCTTCCATATGGAAAATCGGAATGTGCAAACGCTTTGCGGCGATGGCAGACAGGCAAGAATTTGTGTCACCTAAAATAAGCAGTGCATCGGGTTTTATCTGATTCATCAGCTTGTAGGAGCAGTTGATGATGTTGCCGACAGTTGCGCCAAGGTCGTCGCCCACCGCGTCCATGTATACTTCGGGATCAGCGAGCTTCAAATCCTTGAAAAACACACCGTTTAAATTATAATCGTAATTCTGTCCCGTGTGAGCGAGAATAGTATCGAAATACTGACGGCACTTGTTAATGACCGCCGCAAGACGGATAATCTCCGGGCGTGTGCCGACGATAATAAGCAACTTCAATTTGCCGTTGCCTTTGAATTTTACATCTGAATAGTCAAGTTTGATATCCATTATTCCACCACCTCAAAAAATGTGTCGGGGTGCCCCGGGTTAAACTGTTCGTTTGCCCACATCACCGTAACGAGATTTTCAGTGTCGCTGAGATTTATGATATTGTGCGTATAGCCGGGAAGCATGTGCACAGCTTCAATCTTATCTCCCGAAACTTCAAAATTCAACACTTCATCTGTCCCGATTTTGCGCAGCTGAATGAGTCCGTGTCCGCTGACAACTATGAAAAATTCCCATTTTGTGTGATGCCAATGTTGTCCTTTGGTAATACCGGGTTTTGAGATATTTACGCTGAACTGACCGCACTTTTCGGTTTTGAGTAACTCGGTAAAGCTGCCTCTGTCATCGCAGTTCATCTTCAATGGGAACGCTACCCTTTCTTTCGGAAGATAAGAAAGATAAGTGCTGTATAACTTCTTTGCAAAACTGTTATCGGGAATTTCGGGCATGACAAGCGTGCTTGTCTGTGACTGAAAGCTGCCAAGTAAGTCCACAATTTCACCAAGCGTTACCTTGTGCGTTATCGGTGCGGCACAGTATTTTCCATCCTCGCAAAGAACGGTATCAATGCCATCAAAGGTACAATGATGCTCCTTGCCCTCAAGTGCATCCAGCATTTCAGTTACAAGGTCATCAATGTAGAGAAGTTCAAGCTGTACAGCTCTGTCGCTCACTTGAATAGGCAAATCGTTTGCAATATTATTACAGAAAGTAGCAACTGCGGAATTGTAGTTCGGTCGGCACCACTTGCCAAACAGATTCGGGAAACGGTAAACAAGCACCTTTGCGCCCGTTTCTTCGCCGTAGGCAAAAATCAGTTCTTCGCCTGCCTTTTTGCTTCTGCCGTAGTCGCTGTCATAACGACCGATGCAAGTGGCTTGAATGGAAGAAGAAATCATCACGGGGCAAGTGTTGTTATGCTTTTTTAACGTGTCAAGAAGTGTGCTTGCAAAACCGAAATTGCCCTGCATAAACTCTTCAGCATTCTGCGGACGGTTCACGCCTGCAAGATTGAATACGAAATCACACTTTGCACAGTATTCGTCGAGAAGTGCGGGATCGGTGTCGATGTCATATTCGTATATCTCGCCGATTGATATATTCGGGCGAGTTCTGTCCTTTCCGTCGCGGATGTTCTTTAAGGACACGCAAATATTTTTACCAACAAAACCTTTTGCGCCTGTTACCAGTATCTTCATATTACTTCGCTTCCTTTTCAAGCTTTTCTCGGATATATGTAAGAGACAATAGTTTTTCCTTTACCTGTTCTACTGTCAGCAATTCGGTATTGTTGGAGTTGAACTCGGAAAGAGTATTTCTTTCTACATCACCATCCTTGAAGAACTTATCATAGTTCAAGCCACGGTTGTCCGAGGGAACACGGTAAAAATCGCCCATGTCAACCGCATTGGCGCATTCTTCGTTGGTGAGCAAAGTTTCATACATCTTTTCGCCGTGACGGATACCAATTACCTTGATTTCCGTTTCGGGATTAAATAAGCCTGTAACAGCTTTTGCAAGGGTTTCGATGGTACATGCCGGTGCTTTTTGGACGAGAATATCACCATTTACACCATGCTCAAATGCAAACAGAACAAGATCAACCGCCTCATCAAGGGACATGACAAATCTGGTCATCGAGGGCTCGGTAATGGTGATTGGATTACCGGCTCTGATTTGGTCAATCCAAAGCGGAATGACAGAGCCACGGGAACACATAACATTGCCGTAACGGGTGCAACAGATTTTTGTAGTTGCTGTGTTTCTGGACTTTGCCACAGCAACCCTTTCTTCAAGCGCTTTGGTGATACCCATAGCATTGACGGGATATGCTGCTTTATCGGTAGAAAGACAAATAACAGACTTAACGCCTTCGTCGATTGCTGCTGTCAGAACATTGTCCGTGCCGAAAACGTTAGTACGTACAGCTTCCATCGGGAAAAATTCGCAGGACGGAACCTGCTTCAGCGCTGCAGCGTGGAATATGTAGTCAACGCCGTGCATGGCATTTTTCACAGAAGCGAGGTCACGGACATCGCCAATAAAAAATTTGATTTTATCCGCAACTTCGGGCATCTTTGCCTGAAATTCGTGACGCATATCGTCTTGTTTTTTCTCGTCACGAGAAAAGATTCGGATTTCTCCGATATCGGTTTTGAGGAAGCGGTTGAGAACTGCATTTCCGAAAGAGCCGGTACCGCCGGTGATTAAAAGAGTTTTGTTTGTAAATAAAGACATTTTTTATTACCTCTCATTTTGAATTTTAAATTTATTTTTTATGCTTTCGAACGTTCGAATGGGTTTATATACCGTAAAATACTTTGTGGATAATTCGTTCCATGAACGCTTGCCCAAATGCTTGAAAACCATTCTTCTGTTTCGGTGTTGTATGGCAGGCGAGGACAGATGTTTTGATACACAAACGGCTTTTTCTATACTGATTTCGGTATACAGCAAATTTTTTTTGATTCTATTAAACGCCTCAGCACCTGTTTTTGTATTGATAAGGATTAACGATTTAGCGCTTCTTGATTTGCGAAGCGATTCGTCATCGATATTTGAAATATAGTCCGCAACGGTGATATCCGAAACTCTCGAAACGGTTGCATAGCTACACAACGAGCAGGAATATCGGCTCAATAGGTTATTTGAAAAAGCATACCCGAGCGATGAAGCCAACCAATTTTCTTCTACACAAGTCCCATTTGCGAGACATATTCTAAACATACAGTTGGCATATTGGTCGTCTGATGTTTTCTTGTATCTGAATGAAAAATCGCATATTTTTTCTTGTATATCGAGCGATTTTAAGTATTCCTGATATGCTTTTGTAGATGCGACTCCATGACATACAAAATCAACTGTAATTAAGTTTGGATACTCTTTTCCGAGATAGGTTTTAAGCCCCGCAACCTGACAGGGTGTTCCGCTAAACAAAACCGTTTTCCCATCTTGGAGATGTACCTTCGTTTCTTTATAAATACTGCGGGCATTGCTTTGAATATATTTTGAGCCTCGCATTTTCGACAATTCATCAAGATTGGTTGCCACACTATGTTGCACGGTAAGAAAATCCTCAGCAAAAACAGCTCCGCATACAATCCCACCGACATCAAAAATACTCCGTGCAAGCTCACTGAATATTCCTCCTGATGAGCTTCCCCGAACAATATCTTCGTTTCGGCTGCACGCAACAATTGCTTGAATCGGCATGTCCCTTTTAACTGTATTGCGACTCGGACAAACCTTTTCGCATCTGCCACAATCAATGCATTGATGTTTATTGATATATGGATGCAAAAATCCGTTTTTATCATAGTCAAGACTTATACATTGTTTCGGACATGCATTCACACAGCTACCACATCCGGTACAATGCTTGGGAGAACAAATCTGTTTCATTTTCCTTCCAATGCCTCCTTGAGATACTCTAAACTTGACTTGCGCATATTTATCAATTTGGAGTGGACAGTAGCATAATCGATCTTCCCATCTACTTTGAACGAGTTAACTTGTGTATAGTCAATCAAGCGGTCCTGTGCCCCTACTGCATCAAGCAAACTGTATATACGGGAATTCATACTGTTTTTCTGATTCTTTTTAAATCTCGGCAATGTGAAAAACGGTCGTGAAAATAGAATCGAAAACACAGTTGCATGAAAACTGTCCGTAATCACATATTGGGCATTATTTATCAGATTAAGGAATTCCAACGGACCGGCATCGTATATTTTGGTATAACGATTCTTCAAATGCTTTTCACAAAACGGAACAATAACAACGTCTAACCCCCCGGAAATTTCGCGCAAATGCTCGATAGCGACATCATACTCATCATGATTTCCGAATAAATAACAGAATATGTATGGATTCTTCACGATTCTCTTTTCGCTCACAATTTCCAACCATTGCTCTCCGCTAATAAGCAGAGTCGGATCAAGAACATGTTTTGCATCACGCCCGGAAAGTTCTTTTATGATATCAACGGCATTGGATTCTCGAACCGAAATATCATCAAGATAACTGACCAATTCAGAAAAATCCTTTGCATACTGATCCGGAATTCTATCCAGACCTATGCTTGGAGCATACGATATCTTTCTCTTTTCTTTTTCTGCAAAATTCAAGAAATAGGCTTTATTGTTCCCACCATAAAAGGAGGGATTCCATATCTGGTCGCTGCCACAGACAAAGATATCGTAATATTTATTTGCTTCCTTTAATTCGTCAGAGGAACGGTACTTTTTTTCAGATATTTTTAAATACTTTTTTCTAAACTTCTCAAAAGATTTTCTTTTAATCTTTTCACAAAGATATGCGTTTTTGTAAGAACGGGAAACACTTCTCAATTTATTATAAATGAATGTGTTTTTAATACGATTGCCAAAACTCGGTTCAAAATAACCTTGCGGCTCGATATACTGTAAGATTTCACAATCATAACCCAATGACTCAATTACAGTTGATAACGCATACGCCTGCAAGCATGCGCCGTAATTGTCTAAAAAGCAAGTCAGCAATCCAACTTTGTTCATTTTTTACCCTGTTCCCCCTTTCTAATAATTCTCCCAGCGCGTAAAGATTTCTTGATAGAGATATCTCTGGGAATTGGGATCAGCCTTCTTATGGCAATTTTTAAGTAATAGCTACGTGGAGGAACAATAATTTTTTCCGTTTCTTTTTCAAATTTAGAATCAAGCTTTACTTCATTCGGATGTTTTAGAGGTAAAGACAGTTGTTTGATCGGAACCATGCAGAATTTGCTTGTTAAATAGTTTTCCATACTTGCTCCGCCGTGAGCAGCAGCCGAATCCGCTCCGATATTTGTAATCTGGTTGTATTTGGGAGCAATACCAAATTTATTATGGTATCTAAGTGTGAAATTCATATGATAATCCCATGAAGCATATCTGCCTTCCGCTTTATTCCTTATCTCACTTTGCCAATTATTCAAATCGTATCGGAACAATCTTTTGCTTCTATAAGCGCATCCTGCTCGTGCGATTCCCTCCTTGTTTAGGTGCTGAAAATCGTACTCATAGTATTTGTTAAACTTTTTACTCCAAGAAGCCCAACCGCAGGGTAGCATATGCTGTGTAAAAACATAATCCGAGCCATCTTGGGGAACATACGTGCTCATATAGTTCGTCCCGCATATCCATAGGATATCATCGTTTTCTTCATAGCGCTCCAGCAATTCTTTGCAATATTCAAAAAAACTGTTGCAGGGTAGATTGTCATCCTCAAGAAAAATACACGTCTTTTCCTTTTCGAAGATTTTCATTGCACTAACGCCTATATTGTAGCATCCTTGGTTTGTTTCCTCATACATCCTTACAAGTTCACAATCCCAATTTACCGCATTTTCAACTGCTTTGCGACATTGATCTACCTCAAGTTGTTCTTTTTCATTTCGTCCGGCATCGGAAATAAGATATACTTTTTTCGGTGCAACTTTAGATATTTCCTCCATAATCCGAACAGATTTCTCTGTTCTTTTAAATATAAATAATGCAACAGGCACATTAAACATGTTTGTCACCCTTTTCCATAATTAAATTTGCCGTATACTCAGGCAAGCTATCATAAAAAGTCGTTTGCAAAACATCCCATGATACGCTGTGTCTGTTTAAAATGAATTTCACACAATCATCAACGCTGTTATCACTTTGGGAATATATATTGAAAACATTCCCGTATTTCTCGCAATCTTGGGTTGCCCCATCATTACGACGGTAACAAAAATTGATAATCGGCTTTCCGGTTGAGAAGTATTCAAAAAGCTTTCCGGGCACAGCATAAGGCAAATCATTTCCAACATTCAATAAGATATCTGCACTATGGATTGCTCTTTCTGCTTCCTCTGCAGTAACCCTACCGCATAGGTCAAGGTTGTGTCCCATTCTTTCTTTGGCGGCATCAATTAAGCTTTCACATCCCCATGAATAAAGATGAATCTTAATTTCAGGCAATACAGCACATACTTCATACATAAATGAAAGAATTTCATCAGGTCTTCTACATTGCTCATAAAAAGAACCTGCGTAAACAATATGGATATGTTTCGGATCAGATTCTTGATTTTCTTCTAACGTCGCTTTACACTTTCGTAGAGAAGGCAGACCGGCATAAAAGACTTTTTTTGTTGTCCCAAGCATCTTCTCAAATGTAGCCTTATAATACTTTAAGGCAATTATAGAATCAAAGGAACGGTTTAACTTATAAAGCAATCGCTTTTGATTAAGAAATATAATTCTGTCCTTTAGATTGGAAGATGTGCTCCACTCAAAAATATTATCCAAAAAATAGCCGATAACGCATATATCCTTGTATTTCTTTTTCAATTTCAATCCGGCAAGTAAACACTCTACGGAACGGTAAGCACAAACCACCGTGTTAATACGCTTCTCTTCGATCATTCGGCATGCTTCCGAAAATAGTGCCATTACTGCACCGTCATCTTGACAGTAACCAAATATACGGTTGTATCCCGGTGAGGGTTTTCTTTTATAGTGGCAATAGAATACATTGGTATCGATACTCGCCGTTTCCCCGAAAGAAAACGCAAGAACATATACATTTTCTTTTTGTTGATAGGAATTTACAATCTTAGATACGCAAGCTCCGTTGCTGGATGGAGACGGTAAGTATCTATCTGTGATAAATAAGATTTTATTTGCTTCCATTATCTTTTTTCCTCTTCCACTTTTCTTTTACAAAGGAAAGTATATAAAAATAGCTATCCATCCTTGTAATGCGTGCAACCATAATATAGAAAAGTGCCCCAGCTGAAACCTGCAATATCAAAACAAAAATATGGTTCAAAGGCAATATTCCGATCAGCATTACAAGCGCAGCCATAGATGCCGATAAAAGAACGGTCGGGAGCAAATCCTTTATCTGTGCTATAAAACCGTAATTTATCAATTTTCCAACTACAATTGCTGAAACGATTGTAGCAATAAAAGAAATGGCAGTGGCACTCCATGCAACCACCTCGACACCAAACGGAAGGGTTAAAAACGCGAGAGCAATTCCTCCAATACTTCTGACAAATGAAATCGTTAAAACCCAGCCACTTTTTCCCATTGCCTTCATTACCTGCTGATTTGCGGTGAAAATAGGCGTTGACAAAAATGCTAAACACATTATACGAAGATATGGAACACACCCAAGCCATTTGTCAGTCAATATTACTGAAACAAACTCAGGGGCAACGGCAATCAGCCCAAACTGCAGGGGGAAAATAACAAAGGACGATATTTTTATTACCCTTGACATATAATTCCGTAAAAGTTGTACACTGTCCTGCACTTTTGCAAAGACTGGGAAAAGAACGCTGCTAATACTCTCATTGATATTGGTATTGATAATTTGAGGAAATTGCTTCCCTTTTGTGTAGTATGCCAAATCAGCACTCGTATACACCTTACCGATTACCGCGCTTTTAATTTCAATACTGACTGCCTCCAGAAGAGAGGATGCCAATATTTTTCCGCCATAAGA
>JAEDEG010000009.1 GCA_016293435.1 Clostridia bacterium | reverse complement strand
AGTAATTCCGAAAGAGATAAGACGTACAATGAGAATCCGCGAAGGCGACCCACTTGAGATTTATACAGACAGAGACGGCGAGGTGATTTTCAAAAAATATTCACCCATGGGAGACCTCGGAGAGTTTGCCACAAAATATGCCGAATCACTCTACAAAACCTCGGGAAAACCCGTGTGTATAACCGATACCGATTCAATCATAGCTACCGCCGGCGCACCCAAAAAAGAGCTTATAGAAAAACCCCTCAGCACAGACATGGAAAGAATAATGCAAGAAAAAACCAGCTTTATCTGCACCGACGGCAAAAAGCTTAAGCTCACTGACCATAGCGACAAATATACCCTCGGGGTTGTATCTCCCATAATTGCAGAGGGCGATGCAATAGGCAACGTTGTAATCATGAACGAAAACGACAATACAAATATTACAGACGTAGAAATAAAGCTTGCCGGTGCGGCATCCATGTTTTTGGGCAAACAAATGGAATTATAAAAAATCTGCTTCCTTTTCAAATATTAGAAAAGGAAGCAGATTTTTTTATAACTAAATTAAGATGTCCTCCGCATCTATAGGCGGAGGGTGACATCTTAATTTTTTCAGTGGGAGTTCAATCTCCCCTAAAAATGTTGAATAACGCGGCTTTGCCGCTTATTGAATAGCCGAGCCCGCTTGCACTTTTGCATGCGGACTCGGCTTAAGATGCTTATACCGACATAATATCGTCCATTATCGTTCCAATTGTTTTAAACACATTGTTTGCACAGCGGCTTATCTTTTTGTGTTGCTTGTCATTTATTGGGTCAAGCATCATTCCGGCTATAGCACCGACAACGGCGCCCGCAACAGCGGCACCTACAAGACTTTTTGTACTCATATATATCATCCTTTCTTTAGTGCACCTGTGTATAAACGGCACACTCATATATGAGTAGTATGCTTATTTTGAAAAAAATCATGCGTCGCCCGACAGCGATATAAGAATAATATCATCACCAATCGAGGTGATATTGCTCCACGGAACACGTATCCCCTTGCTTTTGCTTGAAAATAATTTGCCCTTTTCAGGTATTATAATGGCGGCAATTTCACCGCTTGTTGTGCATATTTCAAAATCAGATACAAATCCGAGTTTTTCGCTGTTAACAAGATTTATAACCTCTTTGTTTCTAAAATCCGACGCTCTGAGCAAAATCATCACCTCATATAAGATGTATATTCGATATTAATATGATATATTCTCAGTATGCTATTGATGTCAGATATTTTTCCATAACCTTTTTTGCGGCTTGCGCGGCAGTCGCGCCGCCAAAGCCTGCATATTCCATTACAACACATACTGCAATTTCGGGGTTTTCATAAGGCGCAAATCCCACAAACAGTGCATGCGTCTTGTTGGCACTCGCTCCTCCCTTTGCCGTTTCGGAGTTTTCGCTTGTGCCGGTCTTGCCGCATACATTTATTCCGCTTATCTGTGCCGCAGTACCTGTGCCCGATTCCACAACGCTCAGCATCATATCCTTAATTTTCATTGCTGTCATGCTGTCTATAATTTGTTTGCCCGGATTATCTGCCGGTATCTTGTTTTCAATGCCCACCTTAGATACAAGATAAGGTCTTGGCATAACTCCGTTGTTTGCAATTGTTGCACCGACAAGTGCTATATGAAGCGGTGTAAGCTCGGTTTGCCCCTGACCGATAGATGACATGGCTCTTTCTGCCTCTGTCATTTCTCCTGTCTGAAACGAGCTTTTTTCAATCTTTAGGTCAAATCCAAGCTCCTTGTTAATGTCTTTGTTTACCAAAAATTTTTGTGCCATAGATTGAATGTTGTTAGTACCAAGCTTTGAACCCATGTACGAAAAATACACATTGCTCGATACCCTAAACCCAGTTTCAAGGTTTGTGCTTCCGTATGGCTTTGCGTTCACGTTTTGACAGGTGTAGTCATTTTTGGGATTGCCGTCGGCAGACTTTACCACAAATTTTCCGGTTGTATCGTTATATACCTCTTGCTCGAGTCCGTTTTCAATAACCGATGCCGCAGTTACAATTTTGTATGTCGAGCCGGGAGGATAGGGCATCTGAATAGCTCTTGCAAAAAGGGAGGTGTCTTCCAATTCGTCAAGCACGAGCTTGCCCGGATTCGGGTTAAAATCAGGCTTCGAGACCATAGCCAGTATTTCGCCGCTTTTGGGGTTAAGTGCAACCAAAGCACCGTTATAATTACCCATAGCATCATAGGCACATTGCTGCAGCTCATGGTCAATTGTCAGGGTTATGTCTTTGCCGTGCTTTTCACCGTATTTGACTTCGTCCACAATGTTACTGAGGATATCACTTTCAAGTAAATCGGAGTTGTATGCATTTTCTATAAGCGTTCTGCTCGAATAGTCTGAGGTTACATAGCCTACAACATGTGCATACATTCCGTCAAACGGATATTTTCTTATGATTTTATCCTCATACCATGTGTTTTGTTTTCCGTTAACAATTTCGGTTTTTTCTTCGGTGATTTTTTCGCTGTATGCAAGCTCAATTCCGTTTCTGTCATACACAGAACCTCTTATTACCTTTCGGTCGAGCTCATAGTTGCGTGGGTTGTATACTGATTTGGTATACTCATCTGCGTGAAATATCTCAAGATAGGTGAGATATCCGATCAGCGTCAAAAAAATTATTCCAAAAACAACCAGAAGATATATAGCTCTTTTTCTGTTCATTGATTTCACCCTTTATCGATAAATCTGTTTATCAAAATCAATCTTTATACTTATGCCAAATGAGGATGTAAGGCTCGATAGCATTTTGTCGCATTTTTCCGTTTCGCACACTGCTTTTGCACTTATCACATCAGTATATTCGCACTCCTCAAGCTCACAGCCACACTCTCCGGCAATATATTTTACATTGTCAAAAAGCGAATAGGGGATAACAATCTTATATTTGTTGTGGAGTGTCATCCGCTTTATGCCGGCTTCCTCCAGTGCAAGCTTTGCGGCGGAGGTATATGCTCTCACAAGCCCTCCCGTGCCGAGCAGTATTCCTCCGAAATATCTCGTAACCGTGCACACACAGTCGGTGATTTTTTGAGCATCAAGCATTTCAAGTATAGGCAGACCGGCAGTTTTGGCAGGCTCGCCGTCATCACTGTATCTTTTGGCGCCTTCGGTAATATATGCATATGCGCTGTGCTTGGCATCATAATATTTCTTTTTTATTGATTTTACAAATTCAATAGCTTCCTGCTCATTTTCAACATGAGCTATATTGCCGATAAAGCGCGATCTTTTTTCTGTTATTTCCGAGGATGCCTGTTTTGCCGGTGATAAATAAATTTTGTCCATTTTCACATTCCTTGTACACCGAAAGAAGCGGCGTGGAAAAATCCGCGCCGCAAACAATCGATAATATTAAAAATTATGCAATATATTTATATACGCCGTCGGGCAATTCTTCCTTGTCTACACTTATGCAAATTGTAAATTTGATATTGCGTTCTTCGGAGATAGCATCGAGGCCGTCTACAAACCGGGTAAGATTGTCCGTATCACCGGGAACTATTTTAAATAAGCTGTCAATGAATACGGAGGTAATATCATAATTCTGAGAAAGAACACCGTTTATAAAGCTTTTAAACACTCTGTAATCACTTGTATCAAATTCTGCAACGTCTATCAGTCTTACGGAGTGATTAAGATCAAGCACATGTCTGTCACCGTTGCATATAAATACTATATTTCCATCTTCCATATTCACCGAATCGTGAATATCGTCAATTAATTTTTTTGTTTTCCCGGATCCTTTTTTTCCTATAATAAGTTTAACCATTGTTATTTCCTCCTCATAATATGATTAGATGGTTATATTATACAATATACTGCAGAGAATTTCAAGTGCTTTTTATAAATTTTTTTAAAATTAATCATTGATTTTTTTTGTGAATTACTATATAATTTATGTTAATTAGTAATTTTTAGGGGGTAATATAAGTGAAAAATTCATATGGACTTTCCATATCATCACCAAGTGAAGATGTTTTTCGCTCCGGCCTTTTTGACTGTATTGAGTACAGCATACCGTCCGCAGATTCGCCCGATTTTTTTGAAAATACAGAAGCTGAGGCTGCATAGATAAAAAGGCTCTCCAATAAGTACAATGCCCGACAGGGGTATAAACGACCGGAAGCAGATTACAGACGTTCTTACCTCAAAGGGATATACCGGTCCGTGGCTGTTTGAAGTCTCATTCCCGGATGGACAGTTCACCCTCGAAGAATGTAAGCATATTGTTTGCGAATGGGAAGATATATTTAAATAAAAAAGAAAACGGTATAAATCCGTTTATCGACAGCGATATCCGGAATACCTTTCTTGATTTTTGCTAAAAAAGGCTTGACAAGCTGACAAAAGAAGAACATGTCGAGTAATTTGGCATTGATTTTATAAATAATATATAATCATGTATCAGCTTGTATTTTTTATACCGAAAGGATGTTTTATATGGATTACCGAGATAATTACAAAAGATGGTTAGACAGCAGTGCAGTAGACGAAAAGACCAAGGCCGAATTATTGTCTGTAGCTGATGACGATAACGAAATAAAAGAACGCTTTTACAAGGATCTCGAATTTGGAACGGGAGGTTTGAGAGGTATAATCGGAGCAGGAAGCAACCGCATGAATATCTATACGGTTCGTCGTGCAACTCAGGGGCTTTGCGAAGATATCAAAAACTGTGGCACTAAGGCTGTAGCTGCCGGCGTTGCCATTGCCTACGACAGCCGTCATATGTCTTATGAATTTGCTCTCGAAAGTGCACTTGTTCTTGCAGCCAATGGGATTAAGGCATATCTTTTTGATGAATTAAGACCTACCCCCGAGCTTTCTTTTGCGGTGAGATATCTCAAGTGTTCAAGAGGTATAGTAATTACCGCCAGTCATAATCCAAAAGAATATAACGGCTACAAGGCATACGGAGAGGACGGTGCTCAGCTTCCGCCTGCCTCCTCTGACTATGTTATTTCCATTATCGACAAAATCGATATTTTTGATGGTGTAAAGGTTATTTCCGAGCAGGAAGCCAAAGATAAAGGTCTTCTCGAAATAATCGGCGAAGAGGTTGACAATGCCTATCTTTCCGCTGTGTTTAAACAGTCTGTTACCAATGATGCCATAAAGGCGCTCGGCAATGATTTCAGTGTTATATATTCTCCTTTCCACGGCACAGGCAACAAACCCGTGCGCAAGATTCTGGAAATGATTGGTGTTAAAAATCTGCGGGTTGTAAAAGAGCAGGAGCTGCCCGATCCCGATTTTTCCACTGTCAAATCCCCCAATCCTGAAGAAAAAGCAGGCTTTTCAATTGCAATAGAAATGGCAAAAAAGGAGAGAGCGGATCTTATTTTTGCCACCGATCCCGATGCTGACCGAATAGGAGTTGTATCCACCGATAAAAACGGTGAATTTGTAACCCTCACAGGTAATCAGATGGGTGTTCTTCTTGCTGAGTTTATTTTGCGCAAGCGCAAAGAAAACGGCACTTTAAATGATAAGGGTGCGCTCATAAAGACCATAGTTACCACATCGATGATATATCCGATAGCCAAAGATTATAATGTCCGTGTATATGATGTGCTCACCGGATTTAAATATATAGCAGAGCTCATTAAGGAATTTGAGGAAAATGACTGCAGCGAGTTTTTGCTCGGATTTGAAGAGAGCTATGGCTATCTTTCGGGCACCTATGTAAGAGATAAGGATGCTGTTGTTGCCGCAATGCTGATTGCCGAGATGGCGGCAGACTACAAACAAAGGGGAATGACCTTATCTGACGCTCTGTTTAATCTTTATGAGAAATACGGATACTATATGGAGAGATTAAAAACCGTTACCCTTGCAGGCATCGATGGTATTGAAAAAATCAAGTCAATTATGGAAACCTTCCGCTCCAATCCGCCAAAGGAATTTGCCGGCATGAAGGTTACCAGAATGTGGGATGTGAAAAACAGCATTATTAAAGCCTTTGACGGCAGCGACGACATTGAGCTTAATTTGCCCAAATCCGATGTATTTCGCTATGACCTCGAAAATGACGCATGGTTTGCTGTTCGTCCGTCCGGCACAGAGCCCAAAATCAAGTTTTATTTCGGTGTTTGTGAGAATTCTTATTCAAAATCGGAGCAGAAATTGGATGAATGTATAGCAGAAATATCCAAATTTTTATAATAGTAAGAAAAATATTAAAAAATCACTTGCATTTCCAAAAGATTTGTGATACAATATCAAAGGTTTAATACGAAAAGTAATTTTTATCCGTTGAAAGAGGTGAACATACAATGAAAGAAGCAATTCATCCCGAATATAAGCCCACAACAATTAAGTGTGCTTGTGGCGCAACTTTTGAAACCGGCTCCACAAAAGAGAACATTACTGTTGAAATATGTTCAAACTGCCATCCTTTCTACACAGGTAAGCAGAAGCTTGTTGATACCGGCGGACGAGTTGAAAAGTTCAGAAAGAGATTCGGTATCGAAAAATAATATCGCATTTAAACCCCTTCACCAGAAGGGGTTTTTTGGTTTATATGTTTTCCACTATATAATAATTTGTTACAGAGGTAATTTTTATGTCACAAAGAGAAAATTTAAGAAATATTGCCATTATAGCTCATGTAGATCACGGCAAAACCACTCTCGTAGACGGTCTTCTCAGACAAAGCGGCATTTTCAGGGAAAATCAGCAGGTTGATGAACGTGTTATGGATAATAACGACCTCGAAAAGGAGAGGGGCATAACCATTTTATCCAAAAACACCTCTCTTAAGTACAACGGCGTGCGTATAAATATTGTAGACACACCCGGGCATGCAGACTTTGGCGGCGAGGTTGAGCGTGTTTTAAAAATGGTAGACGGTGTTCTTGTTTTGGTAGACAGCTTTGAGGGCTGTATGCCGCAGACCCGCTTTGTTCTCAAAAAGGCGCTTTCGCTCAATTTAAAACCCATCATTGTTGTCAATAAAATTGATCGTCCCAATGCCAGACCATATGATGTTGTAGATGAGGTTCTTGAGCTTTTCCTTGAGCTCGAAGCCACCGACGATCAGTTTAATTCTCCTGTTGTATATGCCTCGGGCAGAGACGGCTATGCCACCCTCGATCCCGAAAAGCCGGGCGAGGATCTCAAGCCGCTTCTTGATATGATTATAAATCACGTTCCCGCCCCCCAAGGTGACGAAAATGCACCGCTTCAGCTCCTTATTTCCAATATTGACTACGATGAATATGTAGGCTCAATGGCAGTAGGCAGAGTAGAGCGCGGCAGGGCAAATGTCGGTCAGACGGCTGTAATTTGCAAAAAAGACGGAACTACTCAGCAAATCAGGCTCACAAAGATGTTTATGTACGACGGACTAAAGCGTGTTGATACCGAAAATGCCACAATCGGCGATATTGTTCAGGTTGCAGGCGTGGAGGATGTTAAGATAGGTGAGACAATTTGTGATGTAAACTGCCCGGAGCCGCTTGAGTTTATAGATATTGATGAGCCCACCATTTCTATGAATTTCAGCGTAAACAACAGTCCGTTTGCGGGCAGAGAGGGTGAGTTTGTAACAAGCCGTCATCTACGTGACCGACTTTTCAAAGAAATGGTCACCAATGTCAGTCTCAAGGTAGAAGAGACCGATTCGGCCGAGACCTTCAAGGTTTCCGGCAGAGGTGAGCTTCATCTTTCAATATTAATAGAAACAATGAGAAGACAGGGGTATGAATTTCAGGTTTCAAAGCCTCAGGTAATAAACAAGGTTGTAGACGGAGTGGTAATGGAGCCCATGGAGCTTTTGGTTGTGGATGTTCCCGACGAATATACCGGCACAGTAATACAAACCCTCAGTGAACGCAAGGCTCAAATGCTCAATATGAGTACAGGCGATTCCGGCTATACCCGTATAGAGTTCAACATTCCGTCCCGCAGTCTCATAGGCTATCGTTCGCAGCTCCTTACCGATACAAGAGGCAACGGCATAATGAACCATGTCCTCAGCGGATACGAAGAGTTCAAGGGCGATATCCCCGTAAGAACAAGGGGCTCTCTTGTAGCCTTTGAAGATGGTGAAACCGTAACATACGGTCTTTTCAATGCCCAGGAGCGCGGCAGTCTCTTTGTGGGCCCCGGCGAGAAGGTATATATGGGTATGGTTGTGGGCGAAAACAACAGAGGCGGAGATATCGATGTTAATGTCTGCAAAAAAAAGCATGTTACCAATATGCGCGCCTCAGGATCCGACGAAGCACTCAGGCTTGTTCCGCCCGTTATAATGTCTCTCGAAAACTGCATAGAATTTCTTGCAGACGATGAGCTTTTGGAGGTTACACCCACCAGTCTCAGAATTCGCAAGCAGATTCTTGACAAAACCCTCAGAGCAAAGTATAACTCAAGAAAATAGACCCGGAGGTTATAGCTATGATTCCCTTTGGCAATAGCTGGGATGAGATTTTGAAGAGCGAATTTAGTGAGCCTTATTATCTCAGACTCAGAGAATTTCTTAAAGCCGAATATTCATCCAAAACGGTTTTTCCGTCAATGTATGATATATATAATGCATTCAGGTTTACCGACTATAACGATGCAAAAGTGGTTATTCTCGGTCAGGACCCCTATCATGGCGAGGGCGAGGCTCACGGTCTTGCTTTTTCGGTAAAGCCGGGCATTCCCATTCCGCCGTCACTGCGCAATATATTCAAAGAGCTTAATACAAGCCTTGGATGCTACATTCCCAACAATGGCTATCTGGAAAAATGGGCAAGGCAGGGAGTTATGCTCTTGAACACAGCGCTGACTGTAATAAAAGACAGCCCCAATTCGCATCGTAATGTCGGCTGGGAAATCTTTACCGATAGGGTCATAAAGCTTCTCAGCGAAAGAGAAAAACCCATAATATTTTTGCTTTGGGGAAGCAATGCCAAGTCAAAATCACTGCTGATTGACCACAGCCGTCACCATGTTTTTATGACAGTTCATCCAAGTCCGTTGTCGGCAAGCCGCGGATTTTTTGGATGTAATCACTTCAAGCTTGCGAACGAAAAGCTTGTTTCCATGGGCGAAAGCCCGATTGACTGGCAGATAGAGAATATATAAATTCATTTAAATCTATACAGCCCCTCCTGCCGCCGACAAATCACCTGTTATATGTCTTACTTTTTTATGCCAAAATCCGATATAATGAATATATTATATATGAGGAGGGATAAGATGGATTATATACTGGTGGTTTTTGCCTCGTCCACTACAGCCGGCAGAGTAAAAGCTTTGCTTAAAAAGCAGTACAACATAGAGGCAAATATAGAGCAAACTCCGTCGGAGCTTAGCCTTAGCGGATGCAGCTACAGCTTGAAAACAAATGAAAAATACGCAGATCTTATTTGGAAAATTGTCAGCCAAAGCGGTTTGTCCTCCAAAGGCATATACCGATTGAAAGATTATCATAAAATCAAATAGGAGGGTGATATTTTGGTTTATCTTGACAATGCTGCAACAACATGGCCAAAACCTCCGACCGTTATTGGTACAATGGTTGATTCACTTAGAGAATACGGTGCTAACCCGGGCAGAAGCGGACACAAAATGAGCCTGCGTGCTATGGAAAAAATATATGAATGCAGAGAGCTTGTTTCCGATTTTTTCGGTCTTGATAATCCGGGCAATGTAATATTTACACAAAATGCGACCCACGCCCTTAATATTGTAATAAGAGGTATACTAAAAAGAGGAGATCATGCCGTTTGCACTGCAATGGATCACAACTCTGTGCTCAGACCCATATTTGACGGCATGGAAAATGTCAAAGTTTCTGTTGCAAAGCCTGACAGCACAGGTTCACTGACCTCATCTGACATAGAATCACTCATAAAGCCCAATACAAAGCTTGTGGTTATGACTCATGTTTCAAATGTGTGCGGTACGATAATGCCCATAAATGAAACTGCAAAGCTATGCCGCAAAAATGGTATCAGATTTATGATAGATGCATCTCAGAGTGCGGGTATTTTAGATATTGATATAAAGTCTATTGGTGCAGATTATCTTGCTGCCTCGGGGCATAAAGGACTGTACGGTCCAATGGGCACAGGCATACTGTGCATCAACTCTTCACTCATACCCGACCCCATACTCTTTGGGGGAACCGGAAGCAACTCAAAAGAGCTTTTTCAGCCCCGTGAGCTCCCCGACAGATTTGAATGCGGCACTCTCAATCTCCCCGGAATATGCGGCCTTGCTGAGGGTATACGCTTTGTACAAGGAAACGGCACAGGCAAAATATACAGTGCCGAAATGAAGCTCACATCAACTCTGTTATCTGAGCTTTCCCACATACCCGGTATTGAGATTATAGGAAATAAGGATACAAGCGGAAGAACCGGAGTTGTTTCGTTTGTATGCGACAGATATTCTCCGTCTGCCATAGCTGCATATCTCGACCGGGAGTGCGGGGTAGCAATACGCTCAATGTATCATTGTGCGGGTCTTGCCCACAAATATCTCAAAACCGAAAACGGGGGAACTGCCAGAATCAGTCTCGGAGCTTTTAACAGCTGGCAGGATATCGATGTATTGATCGGCGGTATAAAGAAGCTGTGCAGCTAACGTCATTGTATCATAATTTTCAAAGCGCCCCAATGCATAATCATTGGGGTGCTTTGTATTAAAATTAGCGTCAAACCGTTTGAATTAAACTAAGATATGGTTAAGAAAATCGGATAAAGCATCTAAAAACTTGACAAATTATTTCAAAAATATATAATAATAAATATATAATTTTTTCCCGGAGATAAATCAATGAAGATCAATATAATTTGTGTCGGCAAGCTTAAAGAGAACTATCTGAAGGCTGCTGTGGCAGAATATTCCAAAAGGCTCTCTCGTTTTTGCACACTGAGCATCATAGAGCTCCCCGACGAAAAGATACCCGACAATCCTTCAGCATCGGAGGAGCAAAAAATTCTCAAAACCGAAGCCGACAAAATTATGAAACACATAGGTACCGACGATTATGTCTACGCTCTCTGCGTCGAAGGCAAGCAGATGTCAAGCGAGACCTTCGCTTCAAAGCTTTCCGATATCATGCTGTCGGGCAAGAGCACGGTAGACCTTGTGATAGGGGGATCTCTTGGTCTTGACGATTTTGTTAAAAAGCGCAGTGATTTCAGACTGAGCTTTTCGCTGATGACCTTTCCTCATCAGCTAATGCGTGTTGTTGCTCTTGAGCAAATATACCGTGCGTTCAAAATCAATTCGGGCGAAAAATATCACAAATAATTTTTTAATATCGAGGTATACCAATGGAATTTTCATATCTTGGTCTTTCAGAGCCGATTGACATAGTAAACAGTGCGCTTTTAAACCACACAGTTACGTACAGAAGAACCAACCGTAATCTTACACCACCCCTAAAGTTTGGAGGAATATACGGAGCCGATTTGCAAAAGACCGCAAATTTTGCGGCAAAAAATGACATGGCAGTGTATACAAAAGCTTATGATATGTTTTCAAAGTCTGATATTATATTGGTTTTTCTTCCATGCAGGGCAGTAAAGTCGCTTGCCGCAAGTCTGAGAGGACACGGTATCACAGGCAAAATAATATGTCATTTCACTCCTTCGCTTTGTGCAGAGGTGCTTGATTTCGGTGCAGACAATACATATATTTCAATGTTCATGCCAACCTACTACAGTCAAAGTGATGCCGGCCTTATACCCGATACCGTTTTGGTAGAGGGATATGGACCGAAAATGAGCGATATAGAAGCAATAATGAACTTAATCGGAATAAATTATATTACCCTTTCCCGCGAAAATAAGCTTGCGTATCTTGCTGCGGCAAGCTTTCTGAGTGATTTTCCGCGTCTTGTAGAATCGGCGGCGCATCGCTTGATGAAGATGTCATTATATTCTGCTCCTCAGCTTGCAGACAGTATTATGGAGCATTATAAGGCGGGAGATTGTGTAATTAATTCGTGCAGTGTTGCCGATTCGTCCGACTACGGATTTTTCAAAAGTCAGAGCGAGGTTCTATCCTCTCTCGGCATCGACGATATATCCACACTTTTTGCTACCATGCTTCTTGCACAGCAGCAAAGCTTTAAGTCCGATTCTATTTCAACGGCAAAATTTGACAGAATGTGCAAAAAGCTTTTAAAATACAGTTGATTTACCGGAGGAAATATGAAGCTTATTATAGCCGAAAAGCCAAGCCTTGCACGAAATATATGTCAGGCTCTCGGCAGCTTTACAAAAAAAGGAAATTATTTTATTAACAATGAATATATAGTAACCTGGGTTTTTGGTCATCTTTTTTCACTTGCAGATATCGAACACTACAATCCCAATCCCGACGGCAAATGGACAATGAAAAATATTCCGTGCTTTCCCGAAAAATTTTTCTTTGAGCTCCGCCGCGGCAAAGACGGCAATCCCGACAGCGGAGTCAAAGCGCAGTTTGAAACAATCAAGGCGCTTTGCCAAAGAGACGACGTAGACACAATTGTCAACGCAGGCGACTCCGACAGGGAGGGAGAAATAATAGTCCGCACCTGCATCGAAAAGACCGGTGTAAGCGGCAAAACAATCACGAGGCTGTGGCTTCCTGACCAGACTTCAGAGACCGTAAAAAATGCTGTATTCGAAATGAAAAACGATTCCGAATATGACAATCTTGCCAATGAGGGCTATGCGCGCACATATATCGATTGGCTCTTCGGAGTTAACCTCACCAGATATGCCACTTTGAAAACCGGCAAATTTTTAAGGGTTGGCAGAGTAATTGTTCCCATAGTCAAAGCTATATACGACAGAGATATGTCAATCAAAAATTTTGTGCCTGACATTTATTATGCAGTCAGCAGCAAAACCGATGTAGACGGATATGCCATAGAGCTTACAAGCAAACACAAATTTGAAAAGTCAGAGCTTGCCCGTGCTAAAAAGTGCTGCGAAATGTACAACATGCAAAGGGCTGTTGTAACAGGCAAAAAGCGCAAAAAAGATAAGGTCTCTCCCGGTAAGCTCTATTCGCTTTCAAAGCTCCAGAATGTTTTGGGCAAAAAATATAAAATGCCCATGGAAAAAAGTCTTGCCATAGTTCAGGATTTGTACGAAAAAGGCTATGTTACATACCCCCGTACCAATTCCGAATATCTTGCTACTGCCGAGCAGGACAAGGTAAAAGGAGTGATTGCTGCCATTTCCGCAATCGGCTACGGAGTGAAGTTTAAAAACAGCAAGACAGTTTTTGACGATTCCAAAATAGAGTCACATTCCGCACTCACTCCCACCCACAAGATTCCGTCAAAAGAAGCTTTGTCTCCCGATGAGCTTATCGTATACAGCACAATACTCAGGCGCTTTGCGGCGGTTTTTTGCAGTGAAGACTGCATTGCCGACAAAACCGAAATTCAGATTAATGTAGGCGGCTATGAGGATTTTACTCTCAAAGGCACAGTTATTGTGGAAAAGGGCTGGACAAAGTATGACGATTACAACAAAAAGGATAAGCTCCTTCCTCCGCTTCAAAAAGGTGATACCCTTGAGGTAAATTTTGTTCCCGTACAAAAAGAAACCTCTCCCCCAAAGCACTATACCATCGAAACTCTAAATAATTATCTGAAAAACCCCTTCAGAGACGAAAAGAAAAATATTGATGACGAAAATGACGAAGAAGAATATAAGGCTGTATTTGAAGGTCTTGAGCTTGGCACCGAGGCTACCCGCACCGGCATAATAGACAATGCACGCAAAAGCGGATATATAAATCTCAAAAAGGATGTATACACCATTTTGCCCGAAGGCGAATATATGATAGAAGCCTTGGCAAGAATGGGCATATGCATGGATAAATACAAAACCTCTCAGCTTGGTGTTGCCTTAAAAAAGGTTTTCAGAGGTGAGATTACCGTTTATGACAGTGTAAAGCTTGCCGTTGATGAAATATCTCAGGTTTTTGCCGACAAATCGGGCAGAGATGAATATGCCAAAACCGATATCGGTTTTATGGGTGACAAAATAGGCAAATGCCCATTGTGCAGTGCAGATGTTGTTCGCACAAAATTCGGTTATGGCTGCAGTGCCTACAAAGACGGCTGCAAGTTTTCTTTCGGCTACGAAATATGCGGCGGCATCATATCTGCAGCTCAGGCGTCAAAAATTCTCTCGGAGGGAAAAAGTGACATCATAGACAATTTTTATTCAAAGCGAACCTCAAAAAATTTTTCTTCAAGACTTAAGCTCGAAAAAGGCAAGGTTGTTTTTGATTTTTCATAAATCAATTTTGCCTTTTTTTAGTCGCTGTGTTAAATGTATGTATAAATTGTTTAAAGTAAGCGTATAAAAGTTGCGAAAGTTTTTATAAAAAGACATCTTGAAAAAAATGTAAGATATATATATAATAGTTATGTATGTATAAAACAGCTGTTATATATACGTCATTACATAAAAACTTGAAGAGAAATTTATCAAAGGAGCAAATGAAATGATAGCACACGGCAAAAACATCAAAATTTTTACTGCAAATTCTAATCCTGCATTCGCTGAAAAAATAGTGAAAAAGCTTGGATTGCAGCTTGGAGATTCCGAAGTAGGCAAATTTTCCGACGGAGAAATTTTTGTGAATATTAACGAAACGGTTAGAGGCAGCGATGTATTTGTTGTTCAGTCCACATGCTCACCCGTTAACGATAACTTTATGGAACTGCTTATTATGATTGACGCATTAAAGAGAGCATCTGCAGGCCGTATCACTGCAGTTATGCCATATTTTGGCTATGCACGTCAGGACAGAAAAGCAAAGAGAAGAGATCCTATTTCCGCAAAGCTCTGTGCAGACCTTATTACAGCAGCCGGAGCAGACCGTGTTCTTACAATGGATCTTCATGCTCCTCAGATTCAGGGTTTTTTCAATATTCCTCTTGACCATCTTCTCGGTCAGCCCATACTCAGCCGGTATTTTAAAGAAGAGTTTGAAAATGATAAAGAAAATACAGTTGTTGTATCTCCCGACCTTGGCAGTGTAACCAGGGCAAGAAAATTTGCAGACTATATAGATGTTCCTATAGCAATTGTAGACAAACGCCGTCCCAAAGCAAACGTGTCTGAGGTTATGAATATTATCGGTGATATCAAAGACAAAAACGTTATTTTGGTAGACGATATGATCGATACCGCAGGCACCATAGTAAACGGTGCCAATGCACTTGTTGAGCGCGGTGCCAGAAAGGTGTGTGCCTGCTGTACACACGCTGTCCTCTCCGGTCCTGCAATCGAAAGAATACAAAATTCGGCAATCAGTGAGCTTGTTGTTTTGGATACCGTTCCTCTTGCAGAAGACAAAAAAATAGACAAGATAAAAGTTCTCACAGCCTCAGATTTCTTTGCAGAAGCAATCGAAAGAATATACGAAGATATTTCTGTAAGTACTTTGTTTAATTAATTATAATTATAAAAATGGTAAAATCGGCTTTGTCACTTGTTGATAAAGTCGATTTTTTAAAAAACTGTTTCTTTTTGCCCTGATTTGTGGTAGAATATATTTAAAGTGCTTTTTATTGACAGAAAGGAGCTTTTATATTACCATGTATCTTGTAGCAGGCCTTGGCAATCCCGAAAAAAAATATGAAAAAACAAGACATAATATCGGTTTTGATGCCGTAATATCATATGCATCCAAGCATTGTGTAAATTTAAACAAAAACAAATTCAGAGCATTTTTCGGTGAGGGCAATATAAGCGGTGAAAAGGTTTTCATTGCTCTTCCGCAAACATATATGAACCTCAGCGGCGACAGCATTGCCGAATTTGCCTCGTTTTACAAAATTTTGCCCGAAAATATCATTATCGTTCACGATGACATAAGCCTTGCTCCCGGCAGACTGCGCATACGCGCCAAGGGCAGTGCAGGCGGTCACAATGGGCTCAAATCCATAATTTCAAGGCTCGGGTCCGACAATTTTGCCAGAATAAAAATCGGTGTGGGTGCACCTCAGCACGAAGACTACGACCTTGCAGATTTTGTGCTTGGCAAGTTTTCCGATGACGAAATAAAGCTTTTAAAGCCCGTTGTAGAAAAAGTGTGCGAAGCAATTGATTGCATAATCACTCAGAGTATAGAGCGCGCAATGAATAAGTATAACAATTAATACAGCCGAAACTACCATCACTAAATTAAGCTGCAACAGGAGAGGACTATGTCAATTTTTTCAAAAATTTTGGATACAAATGCAGAATTTTTATCGGTGATAGAAAATATTCAGTCACAAAAATGCCCGGTTCATATAACCGGCATGACCGGAAGTCAGAAAAGTCATTTTATATATTCCGTTTGCTCACGTCTAAATAAAAAATGTCTTGTAATTACCACCGATGAAGCAGAAGCAGGAAGGATAAAAGAGGATTTATCGTTCCTTTTTCAGCGTGATGTTTTTGTGTTCAAAAATAAAGAATATGTCTTTTATGATATAGATGCCTCTAGCCATAGTGCCGAAATTTCGCGTCTTTACACTCTTTCAAATTTTTTCCGGGGTGCACCGGTTGTTACAACTCTCGAGGCCGTTTCCAAATTTACAATCCCTCCTCATATATTCAACCGTTTGCTGATCAATGTCAAACCCGGTGATGTGATAGATATTTCCGACTTTACCTCAAAGCTTATAACAATGGGCTATCGCAGATGCTCAATGATTGAGGGAATGGGGCAGTTCAGTATACGCGGGTCTATTATTGATGTTTTTTCTCCCTGTCACAACAATCCTGTCAGAATAGACCTTTTTGATGATGAGGTCGATTCTGTAAGAGAATTTGACACTTCAACACAGATTTCAATTGATAATATAGCTCAGTGTACAATATGTCCCGTCAGAGAGATTGCATATGATACCGAAAAGGCTGCTGAGGTTGCACTGCAGATACGCAAGCTCAAAAATGAAAATCTGATATCAGATGCCGAAAAGCTTGAGCATAACATGGCATTTGCTTCGCTGGATAAATATGCTCCGTATTTTTACGACAGAATATACACTCTTTTGGATTATATTGATTCCGATACCTTGGTTTTTCTCGATGAGGCAAAACAGCTTTGTGAAATGTCAAAGGTAAGCTACAAAGAACACAGCGAGACTGTAGCCGATTTACTTGATAAGGGAATCCTTCCCCGCCACAAAAAAAGCTATATGTTAGATTATTATGATATTATCTCTCGGCTCGGCGACAAAAAGCTTGTTTCAATAAGCTCTCTTTCACACTTGTGTCCAATGTTTACGCCGCTTTCCTTTGTGGGCATTACTGCCAAATCACTCAGCAGCTACAGCGGCAAGGCAGAATTTTTGATTGAGGATTTAAAATTCTGGAAAAATAGTGGCTTTCGTGTCCTCTTTGTACTAAACGGGAAATCAAGAATCGATTCTATGATTTCAACTCTTTTGGAGCACGGTATTGAGGCGACCGCTGCAAATATGGAATCTGATGTACCAAAGTACGGTCAAATATATGTTGTTGACGGTCATATAGCAAGGGGTTTTGAATATCCAACCATTAAAACAGTGGTTGTTACAGACGTTGACAGCACTTCTTCATCCCCAAAAAGAAAAGTTAAAAAATCCAAAAACAGCGCAGATGTAATAAAAAGCTTTGATGACCTTGCCAAAGGGGACTACGTTGTACACCGTTCCCATGGAATAGGCCGCTATGTGGGTATAGCTCAGCTCACGGTCGAAAATGTCACCAAGGATTATCTCAAAATAAAATATAAGGGCAGCGATATACTCTATGTTCCCACCAATCAGCTTGATTTTTTGCATAAGTATTCCGGTTCAGAAAGTGAAAAAGTCAAGCTCAACAGTCTTGGCGGTGCCCAGTGGAACAAAACCGTATCCCGTGTCAAAAGCAGCGTTGACACTCTTGCCGGTGAGCTCATAGATCTCTACTCTCAGCGCAGTGAGATGAAGGGGCACGTTTTCTCCCCCGATACCCCGTGGCAAAAAGAATTTGAAGATAAGTTCATATATGAAGAAACTCCCGACCAGCTTCGTTCCATAAAAGAGGTCAAAAAAGATATGGAAGATTGCAAATGCATGGATCGCCTTCTTTGCGGCGATGTCGGCTACGGCAAAACCGAGGTTGCCATTCGCGCAGCATTTAAGTGTGTAATGGATGGAATGCAGGTTGCATACCTTGTTCCCACCACTATCCTTGCTCAGCAACACTACAACAATTTTTCTGCTCGTCTCGGAGAGTATGCCATGAAGGTTGAGATGCTTTCGCGGTTCAGAACAAAAAAGCAGCAGGAAAAAACCGTGTCGGGTCTCAAAACAGGCAGTGTGGATGTTGTGATCGGCACTCACAGACTTTTGCAAAAGGATGTCAATTTCAAAAATCTCGGTTTGCTTATCATAGACGAAGAACAGCGCTTTGGTGTTGCGCACAAAGAACGGCTCAAGGAGATAAAAAAGAATGTAGACGTTCTTAGCTTGAGTGCCACCCCCATACCCAGAACGCTTAATATGGCAATGGTTGGTATAAGAGATTTGAGTGTGCTTTCCGAGCCTCCGAGCGACCGTTATCCCGTACAGACCTTTGTTATGGAATATAATGAGGCGATTATTTCCAATGCCATAAGGCGTGAGCTCGAAAGGGGAGGTCAGGTATACTATCTGCACAATAGGGTAGACGGCATAGAAAAAGTCGCTTCAAAGCTTCAAGCATTGGCTCCCGAGGCACGCATTGCCGTAGCCCATGGCAAAATGAGTGAAAATAATCTTGAAGAAATAATGATGTCTCTGATGGAGGGCGAGATAGATATTCTTGTCTGTACCACAATAATTGAAACCGGACTTGATGTTTCAAATGTAAATACAATAATTATAGAAAACTCCGACCATCTCGGCTTGTCACAGCTTTATCAGCTGAGGGGCAGGGTAGGGCGCTCCAACAGAATGGCATATGCATATCTGACATACTATCCCGGCAAAATTTTGGATTCTGTAGCCCACAAGCGGCTTCAGGCAATCAAAGAATTTACCGAATTTGGCTCGGGCTTTAAGATTGCTATGCGCGATCTTGAAATAAGGGGTGCCGGCAATCTTTTGGGCAAGCAGCAGCACGGCAATATGAATCTTGTAGGCTACGATATGTACTGTATGCTTTTAGAGCAGGCTGTCAAAGAAAAGAAAGGTGAAGAATATCGCCCTCCGATAGAAATTACGGTTGATATAAAGGCAGATGCATATATCCCCGAAAGCTATGTAGAATACGAACAGCAGCGCATAGATCTCTACAAAAAAATCGCAACAATCGAGACTCAAGACGACTATTATGAGATGCAGTCGGAATTTCTTGATAGATTTGGTGACATACCTTTGGCGGTTTCAAACCTCCTTGATGTTTCATATATAAAATCTCTGTGCCGTATTGCCGAAATTTGCGATATAACCCAAAAGGAAAAAACAGTAGTATTCACATTTACCGAATATGCATATCCCGATGCGGTAGTAAATCTCATCAAAGAATATGAACGCGAAATGAAGTTTGTCAGCGGCGCAAAATCTTCTGTTATATACAAATGTGACACAAATGTTATTCCTAATATTAAAATTATATTACAAAAGCTTGTAAGAACAATACAAGAATCAAAATAAGGTTTATTATATAATATATAAATAATAGGGAGGGTGTGTATCATGATTACAAAACATAGAATACTTTCATTAATATTGCTGATATTTGTCATTTTACTGCCGGCATGCTCAGACCGAACAAAATCTGAAGCGGAAAAGGTGTATATTACGGTTAATGACGAACCCCTTTCCAAGGAGTATATATCATATTTTTTCTATGTTGCAGAGATAGGCATGCTTTCTGAAGCGGGCTACACTTCCGAAAACTCCACACAAGAAGACATAGCTACCTATTGGAAAACCACAGAGATTGACGGCAAAAATGCCGTAGACGTTGCAAGAGATCTTGCGGCAGACAATGCGGTTTTACAAAAGCTGCAGTACCAAAAGGCTTTAAGTGAGGGGATTTCTCTTTCTGCACAGGAAAGTGCCAACATTGACAAAGAAGTCATTTCCACCTCCGAATCCAACGGAGGCTACGAAGAATTTGAAAAGACTCTTTCGGATATGGGCACCGATATGGCTTCGTATAAACAGATTATAACCGAAAATTTATATATACAAAAACTGTACGAAAAATATGATGCCGATGGTGCTCTTGCGGTATCAGACGAAGCAATAGCCGAGCTTCGCGGGCAGTACGCAGACAATGTTACAGATGAAGAAATCACTGATATCTTAAAAAAGCAGGAGTTTAACAAAATTGTCAAACAATGGAAAAAAGAAGCTTCAATAGAAATTGATGACGAAAGCATTAAGGAATTTAATGTAAATTAAAATACCTGCTAAATAAAAAGAAAAGCTTGAATTTTTTTATATTTGTGGTATTGTAAAAAAAATATATATTATGTGAGTTTTGTTCACTTTTTCAGAAAGGTAAATACAATGATATATCCAATCAAAACCGCTCCGGTATTCAAACAGTATATCTGGGGTGGCGATACACTCAAAACAAAGTTTGGCAAGCCGATTCCGGACGGATTTGCGGCAGAAAGCTGGGAGATTTCTTGTCATAGCGACGGACTTTGCTCCGTTGCGGAGGGAGAGTATAAGGGTAAGCTTCTTTGCGACGTTATTTTTGCAAATACCAAGGCAATGCTCGGCAAAGAAGAGGCAGGGGTTTTTCCGCTTCTTGTAAAGCTTCTTGATGCCAAAGACAAGCTGTCGGTTCAGGTTCATCCCAATGATGCCTTTGCCGCCGTTCACGAAAACGGCGAGCTTGGCAAAACCGAGATGTGGTATGTGGTAGACGCTGCTCCGGGAGCACATATCGTGTATGGTCTGAAAAAAGGCACCACGCCCGAAGTCTTTAAGAAGGCTGCTCAGAACGGCACATTGGAAGAATATTTAAACTATGTTCCGGTCAAAAAAGGTGATTCGTTTTTTATTCCCTCGGGCACGGTTCACGCCATATGTGAGGGGCTTTTGATTGCCGAAATTCAGCAAAGCTCCAACACTACATACCGTGTATATGATTATAATCGCACCGACAAAGACGGCAATAAAAGACCCCTGCACATAGACAAGGCAGTGCTTGCTGCCGACTATAATGCCTGCGGCATGCAGACATCACTGCCCGAAAAAATTTCTTTTGAGGGCGGAACATCTCAGATTATTGCCGAGTGTAAATATTTTACAGTTATAAAATATGATGTCAATGGCACTGTATCTATCTCAAAACCCGATACCAAATTTGAAATGCTCATATGCACCGAGGGTAGGGGAGCTGTAGAATACAACGGTACCGATTACGACTTTTCGGCGGGCGACAGCTTTTTTATCCCCGCTGCAATCACAGCATATAAGCTCAAAGGTAAATGCGAATTATTAAGGAGCTACGAATAAATATCTATAGGAGGAAAGACAAATGAACATACAAAATGCACTTGCAGACAGAGTAACATCACTCAAAGCCTCTGCAATAAGAGAAATTTTTAAACTGCTCGGTAAACCTGGAATCATATCCTTTGCCGGAGGAATACCCTCGCCTGAGCTGTTTCCAATCAATATATGGAGCGAGCTTTTAAAGGAAATCACTCTTGAAGAGGGTTCCAATGCATTTGTATATGGTGTTACCGAGGGCTATGCGCCCCTCACCGAAATCGTATGCGGCATCAATGCCGAAAACAACGTCGGTAAGGATTTTGACCGTACAATCATAACCACCGGTGCACAGCAGGCAATTGACCTGCTTGTAAAATCCCTGGTTAACGAGGGCGAGGGCGTAATTTGTGAAGACCCGAGCTTCATTGGCACTCTCAATGCTATCCGATCTTACAATGCAAAGCTTTTCGGAGTAGAAATGGCACAAGACGGCATCAATACCGAAAAGGTTGAACAAATACTTCAAAAAGAAAATATTAAGCTCATCTACACTATTCCTACTTTTCAAAACCCCACCGGCATTACACAATCAATAGAAAAAAGGAAGAAGCTCCTTGAGCTTGCCGAAAAATATGACTGTTATATTTTGGAGGACAACCCCTACGGCGATCTTCGCTTTAAAGGTGAGCCTGTTCCTACAATAAAGTCAATGGACGATAAGGGCAGAGTAATATATGTAGGCTCTTTTTCAAAAACGCTTGCTCCCGGATTGAGAGTAGGCTGGATAACCGGTCATGAGTCCATTATCGACAGAGTTATTGTGTGTAAGCAGGTAAACGATGTACACACACCTCTCATAAATCAGATGCTTGTAGAAAGATTTATAAAAAAATATGATTTCAAAGCCCACATCCAAAATGGCTGTGAGCTATACGGTCACAAATGCGCTCTCATGCTTGAATGTATGGACAAACACTTTCCGGCGGGTGCTTCCTATACCCGTCCCGAGGGCGGTATATTTCTTTGGTGCACACTGCCCGAGGGCATCAACACACAGCCGATTTTTGAAGAGTGCATAGACAAGGGCGTAGCCTTTGTGCCGGGAAGCACATGTATGGTGGATATAGAGGCTCCAAGCAGCTGTTTCCGTCTCAACTATTCCACCATGCCCGACGACAAGATTGAGCAAGGCATAAAGACTATCGGCAAAGTATTGACAAAGTACGTTAAGTAATTGAGGAGCAGAATATTATGAACGACAAAAAGACAATTTTTTCAGGTATACAGCCTACCGGCTGTATAACCATCGGCAACTATCTCGGTGCTCTGAAAAACTGGGTTAATCTGCAAAATGACTACAACTGCATATTTTCTGTTGTTGATCTTCATTCCATAACAGTTCGCCAGAATCCTGCCGAGCTACGCAAAAGATGCATGGACTTTTTAACTCAGTATCTTGCCTGCGGCATAAACGGTGAAGAAAACATTGTATATTTTCAGTCTCATGTGCCGGCTCATGCCGAGCTTGCTTGGGTGCTCAACTGCTTTACATACATGGGTGAGCTTGGCAGAATGACTCAGTTCAAAGATAAATCCGCAAAGCATGCAGATAATATCAATGCGGGTCTTTTTACCTATCCTGTGCTTATGGCGGCAGATATTTTGCTGTATCAGACAGATCTCGTACCCGTTGGCATCGACCAGAAACAACATCTTGAGCTTGCGCGCGATATCGCAATCCGTTTCAACGGTGTATACGGTGATGTATTCAAGGTACCCGATGGCTACATTCCCAAAGAGGGCGCGAAAATAATGAGCCTTCAGGAGCCATCGTCCAAAATGAGCAAATCCGACCCCAATCCAAACGGCTTTGTTTCGATTCTTGATGATCCCGATACCGTAAGACGCAAATTCAAGCGCGCCGTTACCGATTCGGATGGTGAAATTGCATACCGCGAGGGCAAGGACGGAATAAACAATCTTCTCAGTATTTATTCTGCCGTAACCGGCAATACTATCGAACAAAGCGTTGACGAATTTTCGGGTCTTGGTTATGGTGTACTCAAAGAAAGAGTGGCAGAAGCTGTTGTTGAAGAGCTCAGACCTTTGCAGGCAAAATATGCAGATCTTTGCAAAAATAAAGATTATATAAATTCTGTTTATACCGAAGGTGCCAAAAGAGCTTCTTACCTTGCTGCCAAAACCCTGCGCAAGGTTCACCGCAAGTTAGGCTATGTAGACAGATAAAATGTGAGGGCAGACATGGATATTAAAAGCTTGATTTTTTGTTTTTCGGTTGCTTTTGCAATAAGTCTTGCGGCAACTCCGCTTGTGAAAAATCTGGCATATCAGATTGGTGCGGTCGATATTCCAAACGATGACCGAAGGATTCACAAGCGTCCCATTCCCCGTCTTGGCGGTCTTGCAATATTCTATGGCTTTCTCATTTCGCTTTTGTGCTTTGCCAATCCGATAGATGAGCAGACCAGAGGCATAATCATTGGCTCACTTATCATAGTAGGCGTCAGCATAATAGATGATGTGAAGCAGCTTCGTGCACTCATAAAGCTTGCGGCTCAAATAGCGGCAGCGCTTATTGCCGTGACACACAATATTCGCATAAATGCCATAAGCATGCCGGAGTTTCTGGTAGAGGGAGGCGTACTGCAGCTTGGATATTGGAGTATCCCGGTTACTATTGTATGGATAGTTATTGTTACCAATGCGGTAAACCTTATCGACGGTCTCGACGGACTGGCGGTTGGTGTGTCGTCAATTGCATCATTTTCACTGTTTTTTATTGCAATACTGGGCGGCGAGCAAAACGTGGCAATAATATCGGCGGCACTTGCCGGTGGATGTCTCGGATTTTTGCCCTACAATTTCAACCCCGCCAAAATATTTATGGGCGATACCGGTTCCCAGTTTTTGGGATATATGCTGTCGGTAATATGTATACAGGGGCTTTTTAAGGGCTATGCAATTATATCATTTATGGTTCCCATGCTCATACTTGCACTTCCCATTTTCGATACATTGTTTGCGATTATAAGACGTGCGTGGAATCACAAGCCCATCATGGAGGCAGACAGAGGTCATCTTCATCATAGGCTTTTAGACAGCGGCTTTACTCAAAAAGAGACTGTAGCCATACTATATGTTATAGCAACCGTTCTTGGAATAAGCGCAGTGCTTCTTCTCGAAAGAGGCTCATACACCGCGGCGCTTTTGCTTATGATTACAGTAGCCACCGCTTTCGGTCTTTATAAGCTCTTGCGCAAGCGTTTCAATAATAAGCGCAAAGATAATCAAGAAGAAAATACAACTGAACAAAATAAGCATACGGGAGATATATAATTATGGTAAAAGTAATGTCAGTATTCGGAACACGGCCCGAAGCAATAAAAATGGCTCCGCTAATCAAGGAGCTTGAAAAGCATGACAAAATACAGTCGATAGTTACTGTAACTGCTCAGCATCGTGAAATGCTCGATCAAGTTCTGAAGATTTTTGAAATAACGCCTGATTATGATTTAAATATTATGAAGCAGGGGCAGACCCTTGCCGATATAACCACCAGAGCCTTAAACGGTCTTGATTCTGTTATTAAGCAGGCAAAGCCCGATATAATTTTGGTTCATGGCGACACCTCAACCACCTTTGCAGGTGCACTTGCCGCTTTTTACAATCAGGTAAAAATAGGTCACGTTGAGGCCGGTCTCAGAACTTATGACAAATATTCTCCGTATCCCGAAGAAATGAACCGTAAGCTCACCGGCGCTATGACCGATCTCCATTTTTCGCCCACAATTTCCAACAAAAACAATCTTTTGAAAGAGAATATAGATGAAAAAGAAATTTATATTACCGGCAATACGGTAATTGATGCTCTCAAAACAACAGTAAGAGACGATTATAAATTTGCAGATCCCACCTTGGCATCGCTTGATTTTGACGGCAAAAAGATAATACTAATGACCGCTCATCGCCGCGAAAATTTAGGTGAACCTCTCGAGAATATATGCATGGCGGCAAAGACTATTGTAGAGAGTCACTCCGATGTTGAATTGGTTTATCCCATGCATCTCAATCCGCTTGTAAGACAGACCGCAACATCAATTTTGGGTGGTATGGACAGAGTACACCTCATAGATCCGCTCGATGTAGAAGAGCTCCACAATGCAATGTACAGATGCTACATGGTTATGACCGACTCCGGCGGACTTCAGGAGGAAGCTCCAAGCCTCGGTAAGCCCGTTATCGTGCTACGCAACGAGACCGAGCGGCCCGAGGCAGTTGAAGCGGGTACTGTTCTTATGGGCGGAGTTGATCGTGAGACAATAGAAAAATTAGCCGATATGCTCCTGACCGATTCGGCAGCCTATGAAAAAATAGCCCATACTGCCAATCCTTATGGTGACGGCAAAGCATCAGAACGAATTGCAGAGGCTATTTTATATCACTTTGGTGAGACAGACAACGCTCCAAAAGATTTTCAGTAAGAAAACCTGATGTAAGTATTTGTAACTTGCATGCGACAGAAAGGCTGAAACTCCTCGGACAATTATTATAACTAAATTAAGATGTCACCCGCCTCTATAGGCGGCGGGTGACATTTAATTTTTTCAGTGGGAGTTCAATCTCCCACTGAAAACGTTGAATGACGCGGCTTTGCCGCTTATTGAAACTGAATACAAGCCGGCTCTGTGCACTCATCTGCTCAGGGCTTTTTTTCACTTAACATTATGTATAATAATATACGAATCCGGAGTAAGTCCGGAGCAAGACTGTGCATCACGTTTTTCAAAAATGTATGTCGGTAAAATCTATTTTTATTGCAGTAGGCACGGCTTGTTTGAATATTACGAGAAATCACGACCAAAAACTTGATTGTATAAAAATTCCATGATAGATTTTCTAAAAACGGATATAAACAATTTCACCCGATGGGTTTCTCCCATCGGCTGTTTTGCGCAAAATTATTGAAAAACTGTCGAATATATGATATACTGAAATCAAATATTAAATACGAGGAGAATTGTTATGATTGAATTTATTTGTTACCCCAAATGCACAACTTGTCAGAAAGCGAAAAAGTGGCTTGATGACAACAAAATCGAATACAACCTTCGAGATATAAAGGAAGATAATCCGAGTTTTGAAGAATTAACTGCTTGGTACAAAATGAGTGGATTGCCTTTAAAGAAATTCTTTAACACATCGGGTCTTTTGTATAAGTCAATGGAGCTTAAGACAAAGCTTTCAACTATGTCTTGCGAAGAACAGTTAAAACTCCTTGCAACCGACGGAATGCTTGTAAAGCGTCCGCTTGTAATTGATAAAGAGCTTGTTTTGGTTGGATTCAAGGAAAGTGAATGGTTAGAAAGGTTATGAGAAATAATTTTGGAGCAAAAGCTATTTTATATGCGTTGCCGGTGTGTATCATCGGAATTTTTTGGGCAAGGTTGGCGAAGACACAAATGTGTGTTCAATATATTTAAAAAACACAAAAATTCAATATGACTTGCAATACAATAAAGTCAAAAACCTGTCCTTGCTGGAAAGATTGCAAAAAAGGTTAAGTATGATAAATATTCGATGAAAAAGCACAGAATTATTTAAATTCCCGGGGCGTCGGTCTTATCAGATATGATTAAATCTACATCATCTTTGGTACAAAGAGTAAAGGTTTTCGTTAATCCGATTTTTGAAGAATCACATTAGCAAATGCAATATCAACTTTGCGAGGAGAAATTAACCAAAAAAATTTAAAAAATATGCAATTAGGTGTTTCTTTTTTCAAAGTTTTATGTTATAATAATAAAAATATAACTGAATTACGGAAAGGAAAGTGGATTATGGAGCCAAAATATAAGAGAATACTTCTCAAGGTTAGCGGAGAAGCACTTGCCGGCAGCAACAAAACCGGATTTTGTGATAAAACAATAGCAGGACTTACTGATACAATAAAAGAATGTACACAGCTCGGCGTACAAATTGCAATCGTTGTAGGCGGCGGAAACTTCTGGAGAGGCAGAAGCGGAGAGAATATGGACAGAACAAGAGCTGATCACATGGGTATGCTTGCCACTGTTATCAATGCTCTTGCATTACAGGATGCACTTCTTAAGCGCGGAGTTGATACAAGAGTTCAGACCGGCATCGAAATGAAGCAGATTGCAGAACCCTATATCAGGGGTAAGGCTGTTCGGCATCTCGAAAAGGGCAGAGTTGTTGTTTTTGGTTGCGGCAGCGGAAACCCTTTTTTCTCAACAGATACGGCTGCAGCGCTAAGAGCTGCCGAAATTGACGCAGACATTATACTTCTTGCCAAAAATGTTGATGCTGTATACGACAGTGATCCTAATATTAATAAAGACGCCAAAAGGATTGAAGCTCTTTCCTACATTGATGTGCTCAACAAGGGTCTTGGTGTTATGGACTCTACTGCCACTTCACTTTGTATGGATAATCATATTCCTATCAGGGTATTTGGCGTGAATGAACCCGATAATATTCGCAGGGTTATCCTTGGTGAAGAACTCGGTACTATTGTTAAATAATTAATTTTTATATTTGGAGGTTACAGATATGGCAGCAAATATCAATGATTTCGAAGCAAAAATGAAAAAATCTCTTTCTGTTTTAAATGCAGATCTTGCATCAATCAGAGCGGGGCGAGCCAATCCCGCAATTCTCGACAAGGTTACGGTAGATTATTACGGCGTTGCCACACCACTTACCCAGATTGGTACAGTTTCTGTGCCCGACCCGCGCTGTATCCTTATTCAGCCATGGGATGCAAGCATACTAAAAGAGGTAGAAAAGGCTATTCTTGCATCTGATATCGGCATTACTCCCAACAACGACGGCAAATCACTCAGATTAAACTTTCCTCCCCTTACCGAAGAAAGACGCAAGGAACTTGTAAAGGGTATTCGCAAAAGAGGAGAAGACGCCAAGGTTGCTGTGCGTTCTATCAGAAGAGATGCAATGGATGCATTCAAAAATGATAAAAAGAACGGCGATCTTACAGAAGACGATCTCAAAAATATCGAAAACGATGTTCAAAAGCTGACCGATAAATACATCAAGGAGATAGATGTTACAATTGCAGCAAAAGAAAAAGAAGTTATGGAAGTATAATCTATGCTTGGATTATTTAAAAAGAAAAAGAAAGAGCTTTTAGTTAAGCTTGATATGTCCAGACTTCCTGTACATATCGGCATAATTATGGATGGCAACGGAAGATGGGCAAAAAAACGCGGCCTGCCCCGTTCTGCAGGTCATCGTATGGGTGCAAGGGTTCTCGAACAGATTACCCGTGATGCCGGGAATCTCGGCATCAGGTACCTTACGGTATATGCATTTTCTACCGAAAACTGGTCAAGACCTGCCAACGAGGTTGAGGAACTTATGAAGCTTCTCGGTGAATATCTTGATGACTACAAACGCCTTGTGGGCGATGAAGATATTCGCATAAAAATCATCGGTTCGCCCGACGGCTTGTCCGATGATATACTCCGTAAGATAAAGGTTGTGGAGGATGCAACCAAAAACAACAGCGCGATTACTCTTAACATAGCATTAAATTATGGCGGTAGAGACGAAATCGTGCATAGTGTAAAGAAAATTGCCAAAGATGTAAAACAAGGCAGAATATCACCCGAAGATATAGATGAAGCTATTCTTTCATCCAATATGTATACAAACTACATGCCCGACCCCGATTTTATAATCAGACCCAGCGGCGAGAAGCGACTGAGCAATTTTTTGCTGTGGCAGAGTGCATACAGTGAATTCTGGTTTTCCGACATAAACTGGCCTGACTTTACACGTGATGATCTTATTCGTGCCATTGTTGACTATCAGAACAGAAGCAGACGCTTTGGAGGTGTTTGATACAATGCTTAAACAAAGAGTTATATTTGGTGTGCTTGGAGTTATCCTCGCAATTGCAGTAATAACTTTGTGTCCGGTGTATATAATAGGTATATGTGTCGGCATAATTGCACTGCTTGGTCTCGGAGAGTTTTTTAACGTTGTGGGTGTACTCAAGTCAAAATACCCCTGTGCATTATTTGGTTTTTTGTTTTGTATTGCGGCATCCGCAGGAACAATACTTCTTTCTGACAATGTGTTTGAATATATGCTTCCGGCGTGCTTGATTTTTGTGTTTCTTTTGATGCTCGGCATGGTTTTATTCCGCAAAGAAACCTCCTTTGATAATATTGCCGCCGCCTTTACGGGAACCCTATATATAACGGTATTCTTTTTGCATATTCTTCTCATTAGACAGCTTGAACTCGGCAAAATTCTCATATGGATTTTGTTTATTTCGGCATGGGCAACAGATACCTTTGCCTACTTTTGCGGCAAGAGCTTCGGTAAACACAAGCTCTGTCCGAATATCAGCCCCAAAAAGACCGTTGAAGGAGCAATAGGGGGAATGGTCGGATGTATTATCTGCATTTTCATCTACTGTGTGGTAATTGCATCGGTCAATAAATTCAGCATTAATATAGTAAATCTTTTCATACTCTCTGCTGCGTCTTCTGTTTTTTCGCAGTTTGGAGATCTTGCGGCAAGCTGTATAAAGAGGGATAACGGTGTCAAAGACTATGGCAATTTAATACCCGGTCATGGCGGCATACTGGATAGATTCGATTCGGTATTGCTTATTGCACCTCTTGTTTATTACCTGACGATTTATTTGCCTGTTTTTAATGCGAGGTAATATGAATGAAAAATATATCTATTATCGGTTCAACCGGGTCTATAGGTACTCAGGCTCTTCAGGTCGCAGACACAATCGGAGATGTCGCCGTATCGGGTCTTAGTGCCAATTGCAACGTAAAGCTTTTGGAACAGCAAATTCGCAAATACAAGCCCGAAAAAGCATGTATTATGGACGAATCGCTTTATGGTGAGCTCAGGCAGTGTGTTTCAGATACTTCAACCGTTGTTTGTGCCGGCTTGGAGGGACTATGTGAGATTGCATCAATTCCGTCAGCAGAGGGCGTGCTCACCTCTGTGGTGGGCAGCATCGGTCTAATTCCAACTGTTGAGGCTATAAATAACAACAAAAATATTCTTTTGGCAAACAAAGAAACTCTTGTTACCGCAGGCAGTATTATTATGCCTCTTGCAAAAAAAAAGAATGTATCCATACTTCCCGTAGACAGTGAGCACAGTGCTATTTTTCAGTGCCTTCGGGGAAACAGTATGAACAAAATTTCCAAAATTCTGCTTACAGCCTCCGGAGGACCGTTTTTCGGCAAATCTCGCAGTGAGCTTGCCGGAGTAACCAAGTCCGATGCTCTTAGGCATCCCAATTGGTCAATGGGGGCCAAAGTCACCATCGACAGCGCAACCATGATGAACAAAGGCCTTGAGGTTATAGAAGCAAAATGGCTTTTTGATGTTGAAGCTGAAGATATCGAGGTGTATGTACACAGGCAGAGCATTGTACATTCAATGGTCGAATTTTGCGACAATTCGGTAATTGCTCAGCTTGGCATTCCCGATATGAAGCTACCCATAGCATATGCTCTCATGTACCCCGAAAGAACCACCCCCGTGAGTGATAAGCTCAATCTTTTTGAAATTAAGAGCCTCACCTTTGACAGACCCGACTTCAATACCTTTGAATGTCTTGGGCTTGCTTATGAGGCGATAAAACGCGGCGGTCAGATTCCGGCAGTTATGAACGCAGCCAATGAAATTGCCGTCAGCAGATTTTTGAATGATGAAATTGAGTTTCTTCGGATTCCCGACATTATTCGAAAAACCATGGAGGCATACAAGGGAAATGAACCAATTAGTATTTCCGCAATTCTCAGCTCCGACAAATGGGCTCGTCAATATAGTTCAGAGCTGTAATTTTTAAATTTTCTCAGAGGTGACAGATTTTGATAACTGCAATATGGGCTTTGCTTATATTTTGTGTATTAATTTTTATTCATGAATTCGGGCATTTTATAACAGCCAAAATGTCAGGCATGACGGTTCATGAATTTTCAATCGGCATGGGTCCAAAGCTTGTGGGCTTTGACAAAAACAAAACACAGTATTCTCTGCGTCTATTGCCTCTTGGGGGCTATGTAAAGCTTGAGGGCGAAGATGGCTCTTCACAAGATCCCAATGCTTTTTGTCACAAATCAGCCCTCAAAAGGTTTGCAGTTCTTTTTGCAGGAGCTTTTATGAATGTGCTGCTTGGATTTATTGTGTTTGTCATTATTTTTTCATTCACGTCGTCCATTGCCTCCAATACCGTAGGTGATGTTGTTGACGGTTCGCCGTTTTATGAAGCGGGTATTGAGGCGGGCGACACAATCACGAATATGAAAGGCGAAAAATATTCAACCTCGGTTCACTCTTTTCGTGATATCAATTTGTTTGTAAGTTTGAACGGCGAGTCAGAGGCAGAAATAACATTCAAACGGGGAAATGAAAAATTCACCAAAAAAATTACGCCGAGCGCTTCAATTGAAGAAGGCAAAATAATTTTCGGCATGGTTCCCTCCTCCGAAGACAATAGCCTTTGGAATATAATCTGTCTCGGCTTTTGGGAATGCATTTTCGTTATCAAGTCGGTGATACTTTCTTTGTGGTGGCTCATAACCGGCATGATTCCCGCATCATCCATGTCAGGACCTGTTGCAATAGTCGGCGAAATAGGCTCTGCCGCCAAAATGGGCATAAGCTCTGTGATGTATCTGGCGGCATTTATTTCCGTAAACTTAGGTGTGATGAATTTGCTTCCCATTCCCGCACTCGATGGCGGAAGAATTCTGTTTTTGATAATTGAAAAAATAAGAGGCAAAAAAATGGATCCCGAAAAAGAGGGCATGATTAATTTCGTTTTCTTTGCTTTGCTGATTGCATTAATGGTGTTTGTAACCTTTAGTGACATCAAAAAAATATTATAATGTTTGTACAAAGGAGAAAAAGCAATGGAGCTTTTAAAAGAAAGAATAAAAAAAGACGGTAAGGTCAGAAGCGGTAACGTTTTAAAGGTTGACAGCTTTCTCAACCATCAGATGGATATCAAGCTTTTTGAACAAATAGGCAAAGAGTTTAAGCGCCGCTTTGCCGACTGCCCCATAAACAAAATTCTTACCATAGAATCATCCGGCATAGGCATTGCCAGCATTGCCGCTCAGTCATTTGATGTTCCGGTAGTTTTTGCCAAAAAAAATACAACCAAAAACATCGACGGTGCACTCTATTCAGCCCAGATCGAATCGTTTACCCACGGTAAGGTTTATAATGTGATTGTAGCAAGAGAATTTTTAAATCCGTGCGACAATGTACTCATAATAGATGATTTTCTTGCCAACGGCAAGGCTCTTATGGGTCTTTCTAAGATTGTAGAAAAATCCGGCGCAAAACTTTGCGGTGCAGGCATCGTTATTGAAAAAGGCTTTCAGGAGGGCGGAAAGCTTCTGCGTGCGTCCGGCATGAGAATCGAATCGCTTGCAATAATAAAATCAATGACTCCCGATGGCGAAATAATATTTGAAGATTAATTTTTAGTAGTATAAACTTCGGCTAATAACATAATATATTACAAACAAAACAAAAGCAGATTTAAGTTTGCAAGTTAGCTTTGCGCACATACGACACCCAATCCTGTATGAATTGTTTCAGCCAAACTAATCGGCCTTGTTTTTGTGCGTTTTATTACAATTTTATTATTTTTTTAAAAAAGACTTTTATTTACATAAAATATCTGTTATAATATCATAAGTTGGTTTGATCGGATATTTTACAAATTTGTAATTAATTTTATGAACGGAAAAATTTTTAAAACGGAGGTATAATATTTGTGGCAAAAAAATCAAAATTAATGATTATTCCGTTGGGCGGTCTCAATGAAATCGGAAAAAATCTGACCGTCTTTTCATACGGGAACGACATGATTTTAGTCGATTGCGGCATGGCATTTCCCGATGAAGAAATGTTCGGAATAGATATAGTAATTCCTGATTTTTCTTTTATTATCAAAAATCAAGACAAAATCAGGGGTGTTGTCCTTACCCATGGACACGAAGATCATATAGGCGGTCTGCCTTATCTTTTAAAAGAAATCAACGTTCCAATTTTCGGTACAAATCTCACATTAGGTCTTGTTCAGAATAAACTCAAGGAGCATAACCTTCTTTCTTCAACAAGGTTAAACAGAGTTATGCCCGGAGATACGGTAAATCTCGGCAGCTTCAAGATTGAGTTCATCCGTTCCAATCATTCCATTCCCGATGCGGTTATACTGGCTATCCACACACCGCTCGGTGTTGTGATTCATACCGGTGACTTCAAAATCGACACCACACCCATTCAGGGCGAAATGATAGATCTTGCCCGCATTGGCGAGCTTGGCAAAAGGGGAGTGCTTGCTCTTTTGAGCGACAGCACCAATGCTGAGCGAAAGGGCTTCACAATGTCTGAGAGGGTTGTTGGCTCTACTTTGGAAAGCGTGTTCAAATCAACTAAATCAAGAATAATTGTGGCCACCTTTGCGTCTAATGTGCACCGTATTCAGCAGATTATCAATGCAGCTGTCAATAACGGTCGCAAAATAGCAGTTTCAGGCAGGAGCATGATCAATCTTATTGAGGTTGCAACGGAGCTTGGATATATGAAGATTCCGGCAAATACTTTCATTGATATCGACGATATAAAGAAGTATAAGCCTCATCAGCTTACCATAATCACCACCGGCAGCCAGGGCGAACCAATGAGTGCACTGTACCGTATGGCATATTCCGATCACAAAAAGGTCGAAATTGTAAAAGGTGACCTTGTTGTAATTTCTGCCAATCCCATTCCCGGAAATGAAAAGCTTGTTTCCAATGTTATAAACGAGCTCTACAAAAAGGGTGCCGTTGTATATAATGACCCCGCCAGCGTTCACGTATCCGGTCACGCATGTCAGGAAGAACTCAAAATCATGCTCGGTCTTGCCAAACCCAGATACTTTATTCCCGTACACGGTGAATATAAGCATCTCAAAACACATGCCGATCTCGGTGCCCTCATGGGAATTAAAAATAACAATATTTTTATTATGGATATCGGAAAAGTGCTGGAGATTACCAAAGACAGCGCAAAATGTGTTGACACCGTGCAGGCAGGTCTTGTTATGGTTGATGGCCTCGGTGTAGGCGATGTGGGTAATATTGTTCTTCGTGACAGAAAGCACCTTGCCGAAGACGGCTTGATTGTAATAGTTGTAACCATTTCTTCCGATACCGGAAGTGTTATCGCGGGTCCCGATATTATTTCACGAGGATTTGTATATGTCCGCGAATCTGAAAGCTTGATAGAGGATATAAAATTAATTGCCAAAAAATCTCTTAATAACTGCGAAAAGAATAATATCAGAGATTGGACTACTCTCAAAAACGGCATGAAGGCGCGTGTTTCCGAGTATCTTTATCAGGAAACAAAGAGAAAGCCTATGATTTTGCCGGTTATAATGGAAGTATAATTAATATTTTAAAATGGCTGTCGTTGTACAGCCATTTTAGATTTTGACAAGGGGAATTTCATGAAAGAAAAAATATATACAATACCTATAAACGATATTCTTGAAAAAGATTGCTTTTGTCCTTTTTGCAGTATGTATTCCGATCTTGAACACGAAGCTGTCCGATATACTGTCGGTCCGGCTATGATGGAGCCCGATTTCAGAATAATAACCAATCGCACCGGATTTTGCAAAAAACATATTCGTGAGCTCAATGCTCAGAGCAAGGCTCTGCCGCTTTCACTTGTATTGGACACTCATCTGGATTCAATTTGCAAAATACTTGATACTGACTTGTCACCTCACAAAAAAAGTATTTTCAAAAAAGGAAAATCAGAGGTGAAAAACGTTTCCGATAGCTTGAGTGATGTTGCCTCATCCTGTGCCGTATGTGACCGTATTGACCATACCTTTGGCAGGTATTTTGATACCTTTGTATATATGCTCAAAAAAGAACAGGGGTTTATCGATAAGGTTCTTTCTAAAGATGGGTTTTGTATGGAGCATTTTTCCAAGCTTTTTGTCGCAGCCTCCAACATGCTTTCTGATGCTGAGTTTAAAAAATATTTTGTACCCATAATAGATCTGCAAAAAAAGCGGATTCACAAGCTTAAAGAGCAGTTGCAGAGCTTTTCCAACAGCTTTGACTATCGCAATATCGGCAAAGAAAAAGATTTTCCGTCAGATATTTTGCTTAGAGTAAGCAAATTGCTCAACGGCGAATTTAAACCAAAGCAAAAAAAGCTTGATAATATATAGAGCTTGATATCAAAATTAGGAAAAGAGTGATAAAATGTACGATTATCTTGTTGTGGGTGCGGGGCTCTTTGGGTCTGTGTTTGCCCGGCAGGCTTCACAAAAGGGCAAAAGCTGTCTTGTTATTGACAAAAGAAATCACATAGGCGGAAATGTATATACAAAAAATATAGAAGGAATTAACGTTCATGCCTACGGAGCTCATATTTTTCATACAAATGACGAAGAAGTGTGGAAATTTATGAATTCCTTTGCCCGATTCAATCGCTATACCAATTCACCTATTGCGGTATACGGCGATGAGATATATAACCTGCCCTTCAATATGAATACATTCAGCAAGCTATGGAATATCAAAACGCCCTCTGAGGCAAAAGCCATTATTGAAAAGCAGAGGCTCGATGCCGGAATAACCGACCCGGTCAACCTCGAAGAACAGGCGATAAGCCTCGTTGGCACAGACGTATACAAAAAGCTTATTGAAGGCTACACTACCAAACAGTGGGGCAAGCCTCCCCGCGAGCTTCCTGCGTTTATCATAAAAAGGCTACCTGTCAGATATACATATGATAACAATTATTTTAACGATGACTATCAGGGCATTCCGATAGGGGGCTATACTAAGATTTTTGAAAAGCTTTTAGAGGATTGTGAAGTAAGGCTGAATACAGATTTTTATGACAATAGAGAAGAGCTTTCATCTTATGCTCACCAAATAATCTTCACCGGTACCATAGATCGATATTTTGACTATTGTTTCGGTAAGCTCGAATACCGATCGCTTAGATTTGAAACCGAGATTTTAAATATTGAAAATTATCAGGGCAATGCAGTGGTGAACTATACCTGTGCCGATGTGCCCTATACCCGTATAATTGAGCACAAGCATTTTGAATTCGGCACCCAGCCTCATACAGTTATAACAAGGGAATATTCCGCCGATTTCAGTCAAAACGGTGATCCCTACTATCCCATAAACGACGACAAAAACAATGAACTGTATAATAGATACAAAGTCCTTGCCGCCAATGAGAAAAATGTGATTTTCGGAGGCAGACTCGGCATGTATCGGTATTTAGATATGCACGTTGTCATAAGAGAGGCACTCGACCTCGCATCAAAAATAATTCAATAATATTTTATAGCAAAACTTTCCGAAATTTTAAGGATTTTCGGAGAGTTTTTCTTATTATATAAAATTCAATAAGCGGCAAAGCCGCGTCATTCAACGTTTTCAGTGGGAGATTGAACTCCCACTGAAAAAATTAAGATGTCACTCGCCGCCTATAGAGGCGGGGGACATCTTAATTTAGTTATAATTCAAAATCTTTTTTTGAAAATTTATCAAAATTTGGTTTTTTCCTTGGCTGATACTTAAATATATCATATTTGAATTTTTTGCATTTATTGTCAGCATCAGTTTCCGTTTCCGTAAGCTTACATATATATGTATTTTTTTCCAAATCAAAAAAAGCATATCCGCATAGCTTGCATACCGGATTTGAAGTTCCTTTAATACGCATATAACCACCTCTTTTTAATTTTATCACGATTTATATAAAAAGTCAAAATATTTGCTTATAAAATTGTGTAAAAAACAGTTGTAATTTTCCGAAAAAAAATATATAATAATAAATGTATGCCAACATAAGTATAAAATGGAGGATAATATGACAGCACTGTACATAATTTTAGCAATAATAGGTTTGTATTTTGTTGCCTTTTGTGTGTTTGCCGTAATGAATGTTTCTCATATTATGGGGCGTGACCCTGCTGCGCGTAACCCACTTGAAATATTTTTTCTCTATTCGGGTATTCATGCAGTAGCAAATCATCGCATTGCGCATTTTTTCTACAAAGCAAAGCTTTTCTTCATTGCCCGTGCAATATCCCAGTTTTCAAGGTTTATGACCGGTATTGAGATTCACCCCGGTGCCCAAATCGGAAAAGGTCTTTTCATTGATCATGGTATGGGTATCGTTATCGGTGAGACCACTGTTATAGGTGATAACTGCACTCTGTATCAAAACGTCACCCTTGGCGGCACAGGTAAGGATAAAGGCAAAAGACATCCCACAATAGGAGACAATGTAATGATAGGCACCGGTGCAAAGGTTCTCGGTCCGTTCACCGTCGGCAGCAATTCCAAAATTGCAGCCAATGCCGTTGTTTTGTCAGAGGTTCCCGAAAATTCAACCTGCGTAGGTGTTCCGGCGAGGGTGGTGCGTATCAACAACAAAAGGGTTGTTGCCGATCTCGACCAGATTCATATTCCTGACCCCGTAAGCCAGGAGCTTTGTAAAATGTATATCAAAATTGATGAACTAAATAAAAAAATAGAAAAACTGGAGGCAGAAAAAAATGAAGCTCTTTAACAGTATGTCGGGCAAAAAAGAGGAATTTGTTCCCATTGAGCCCGGCAAAGTAAAAATGTATTCATGCGGACCTACCGTCTACAACTACTTTCACATAGGAAATGCAAGACCGTTTATTATATTTGACACGCTCAGAAGATATTTTGAATATCGCGGCTATGAGGTAAGCTTTGTTCAAAATTTTACCGACATAGACGACAAGATGATTAAGCGTGCCAACGAAGAAAATATCACAGTAAAAGAGCTTGCCGACAGATTTATTAATGAGTATTTTATCGATTCCAAAGGTCTCGGTATCAAAGAGGCAACAGTTCATCCCAGAGCAACCGAAAATATCGACGCTATCATTGCTCTGATAAAAACTCTCGAAGATAAGGGCTATGCCTACAATGTTGACGGTGATGTGTATTTCAGTGTCAAAAAGTTCAAAGAATACGGCAAGCTTTCACATCAGCCTCTCGAAAATCTCGAAGCCGGTGCCAGAATTGATGTGGGTGAGCAGAAAAACGACCCCATGGATTTTGCTCTTTGGAAGGCTCAAAAGCCCGGAGAACCCGCATGGGAGAGCCCGTGGGGTATGGGCAGACCCGGCTGGCATATTGAGTGCAGTGCCATGGCAAACCGCTATCTCGGCAAAACAATAGATATCCACAGCGGCGGAAAAGATCTAATTTTCCCTCATCACGAAAATGAAATTGCCCAAAGTGAATGTGCCAATTGTGCACCCTTTGCCAACTACTGGCTTCACAATGGCTATATAAATGTGGACAACAAAAAGATGAGCAAATCGCTCAACAACTTCTTCACTGTAAGAGATGTTGCGGCAGAATTTGAATATATAGTAATCAGATTCTTTATGCTTTCTGCTCATTATCGCAACCCCATAAATTTTAGCCACGATCTTCTCAATCAGGCAAAATCCGGCCTTGAACGCATAAACACCTGCCTCGATAACCTTAAGTTTCTAAGCTCAAAAAGCACAAATACTGCACAGCTTCCCGAGCAGATTGATGCTCTTGATGATTTCAAGGCTGCATTTATTAAGGCCATGGATGATGATATCAACACTGCCGATGCAATTTCTGCCATATTTGATATCGTAAAATATGCAAATACCAACTTTGACGAAGGCACACCCAAGTCGGTGTTGGATTACGGTGCACAGCTGATTGACGAGCTTATGGGCGTTTTGGGTATTAGCGAAGAAAAAGAAGGCGATTTTCTTGATTCTGATATTGAAGCCTTGATTGAAGAGAGAAATTCCGCTCGCAAAAATAAGGACTTTGCCCGTGCCGATGAAATTCGCGATATGCTCAAAAATGCCGGCATAGCTCTCGAAGATACCCGCGGCGGTGTAAAATGGAAGAGAGTATAACCAATATGGCTGATTTCGATATTAAAGTAGCTCCAAATCAGGTTTCGCCTCTTTCTTTGGCATATATAGGCGACGCAGTGTACGAGCTCTACATCCGAAGCTATATTATGCATTCGGTAAATATGCCCGTAGCAAAACTTCACAAAGCGGCAACACACTATGTAAGCGCCAGGGCTCAAGCTGCCATATTTCATTCCATTATGGACAAGCTTACCGAAGAAGAAACCGAAGTTTATAAGCGTGGCAGAAATGCTCATTCCTATACCAGTGCCAAAAATGCCGATATAATAGACTACCGCACGGCAACCGGACTTGAAGCTCTGATAGGATATACATATATCAAAAAAGACACCAAACGGCTCGAAGAGCTCATAAGCATGTGCATAGAGGCTGCAGGTAAAAACGATAAACAATAAGATTTGCAACAGATAACCAAGGAGGTTTATGAAATATGATAAGCAACAAACAGCTGGAACTTACAGCATACAAAATACGAAAACACGTCATAGACGGAGTATATAATGCGGCATCGGGTCATCCGGGCGGCTCACTCTCTATATGCGATATTTTGTCTGTTTTGTATTTTGATGAAATGAACGTTGACCCCACTAATCCTTCAAATCCCAACAGAGACCGTTTTGTTTTATCCAAGGGCCATTGTGCGCCTGCGCTCTACGGTGCCCTGGCAGAACGGGGATTTTTCCCAACAGAGGATATTGCAACTCTGCGTAAAACCGACAGCTATCTTCAAGGACATCCCGATATGAAGGGTGTTCCGGGTGTAGATATGTCAACAGGCTCGCTCGGTCAGGGAATTTGTGCCGCCAACGGCATGGCCCTCGCGGCAAAGCTCGATGGCAAATCTTACAGAGTATATACAATTTTGGGTGACGGTGAGCTCGAAGAAGGTCAGGTATGGGAAGCGGCGATGTTTGCTCCTCACTATAAGCTCGACAATCTTGTTGCATTTATAGACTTCAACGGTTTGCAGATAGACGGAGACATAACCAAGGTTATGAACCCTACGCCCATTGACAAAAAGTTCGAAGCCTTTGGCTGGAATGTTATTGTGATTGATGCACACGATTATGACCGGATTAAGGATGCACTCAAAAAAGCTAAAGAAACAAAAGGAAAGCCCACAGCTGTAATTGCAAAGAGCACAAAGGGTAAGGGCGTGTCCTATATGGAAAATAACGCAGCATGGCACGGAGCAGCTCCCAAGGAGGAAGATTACATAATTGCCTGCAAAGAGCTTGATGCTAAAATAAAAGAATTGGAGGCAGAGATAAATG
>JAEDEG010000103.1 GCA_016293435.1 Clostridia bacterium | reverse complement strand
ATAGGCGATAATATTGCAAGCGGACGGCATTTGCGTGCCAAATAGGTACCGTATGCACCTATAAGTGTTGCAAGTGTTCCGAATATTATATCGAGCGTAACGCATCCCGTTACAGCGTTTGCAATCAGGCAGCCTATTGTGAGCCCTGCTATTGCCTCCGGAAACAGTATGGGCAATAGGGTCAGTGCTTCCGACAGTCTGATTTGTATTGCTCCGCTTGCCAGCCCCAGCGAGCCTGCAATAAGAGTCAACACCACATAAATTGCTGCGATCATTGCGCTTCTAACAAGAGAAGCTGCTTTAAAATTTCTGTTTTTATTCATTTGTTATTCTCCTTAGTTTTTATTTGAGTGAGGATGGTTTCGAACTCACTTTAATACTTTGTGTTAAATTAAATTCAGCTATACAAAAATCTGTACACTTTTTCTCTTTGCAGCACCTTTTTTACATATTTTTCGGTTTCGCCAAAAGGAATATCTCCGAGAGCCTTGTCTGGCGGACTGCCCTGCTCTTTAAGCCACCGTGTCACATTTCCCTCGCCGGCATTGTACGCGGCAAGAGCGGTTAAGGTGTTGCCTTTGTATTTGTCAATAAGATAGTTGATATAAGCACAGCCGATGCTTATGTTCATTTCACTTGGGTCGGAGGTTTCTTTTATGTTAAAATTTTCGATACACCACTTGGCAGTTTCGTCTTTCAACTGCATAAGACCCTTTGCCGCCTTGTGACTTACTGCATTTTCGTCAAATTTGCTTTCGGAGCTTATTATTCCCATAACAAGATACTTGTCAATACCGTACATAGTGCTGTATTTTGAAATATAATTTCCAAATTTAAGCGGGTATATATTTTTCATTATAGGTTTAATAAGTAAGGCTACCGATATCAGAATGAATATAAGAACGAATATTACATATGTAAATTTTTTGCTGTGATTATATTTGGCTATATTCATTAAGTTTAATGCTCCTTAATATTTTGCAAATTTGAAATTCAAGCTTCTGCGCGCTTTCGTTGTTATAAACGCAAAAATCACTTTTTTCTTCGTAAAAATTGTCAGAGGGCTGGCTGTTTATTCTTTTTTGGGCAGATTCTCTTGTGAGAGAGTCTCTTTTGCATATTCTTGATATTCTTTTTTCTCTTTCTGCCAGAATACTCACCACATAGTCGCATTTTTTTTCAAGACCTGCCTCAAAGAGAAGCGGAGCATCAAAAACAAGGTTTTTACCCTCGTTTTCTCTTTCGATTTCGTCAGATTTTTTCAGGATAAACTTGTGTTCTATTCGATTTAGCAGAGCAAGCTTTTCTTCGTCGGCAAATACAATTTCTCCAAGAGCTTTGCGGTTGAGATTACCGTCAGCGTCAATAATTATAGAGCCAAAATTTTCTTCGAGCTCCTTAAGACACTCGCTGCCCTTTGAGGTTACCTCTCTGGATATGCGGTCAAAGTCAACTATTACAAAGCCTTCTTTTTCAAACAAACGGGCTGCACTGCTTTTTCCGGTGCCTGAACCTCCGGTAAGTCCTATAATCACTGCTTGAATCACTCCTTGTTTTTCTTTTCACCCTTCACTTTTTTATTTCAGTGTGCATCATACCAGTTTGCACCTCTGCCGGTTTCTGCAAGAAGAGTAGTTTTCAGGTTTGCCGCTTTGGTCATACATTCTTTCAAAAGTGTTTCAACCTCATCTTCCTCGCCGATTGCAGTTTCTATAATGAGTTCGTCGTGCACCTGCAAAATAAGGTGAGATTTAAGATTGCGCGATTTCAATTCTCTGTATACATTTACCATAGCTATTTTTATTATATCGGCCGCAGTGCCTTGAATAGGGGTGTTCATGGCAACTCTTTCGCCAAAAGAACGCGTCATAAAGTTTGACGATGCAATTTCGGGAATATATCTTCTTCTGCCGAAAAGTGTGGTAACATAGCCGTCGCGCTTTGCTTTTGCAACCGTATCGTCAAGATATTTTTTAACGTTTTTATATTTTTCAAAATAGCTTTCGATGTATGCCTTTGCTTCCTTAACAGAGATGTGCAAATCCTGAGAGAGTGAATATTCACCCATTCCATACACAATGCCAAAGTTGACCGCCTTTGCTCTTGAACGCAGCAGTGGAGTTACCTCGTCTTTTTCAACTCCAAATACCTTAGCTGCTGTGGAGGCATGAATATCTTCGCCTGCTCTGAATGCTTCAATCATAGTTTCATCGTTTGCAATGTGAGCCAGAATCCGGAGCTCAATCTGTGAATAATCGGCATCAATCAGAATATAGTCGTCCGATTTGGGTACAAACATTTTTCTGATTTCTCTGCCCTCCTCACGTCTCATGGGGATGTTTTGAAGATTGGGCTCGGCAGAGCTGATTCGGCCTGTTGCCGTAACTGTCTGATTAAAGCTTGAATGTATTCTGCCCGTCTTGGGATTAATAAATGCAAGAAGCCCGTCACCGTAGGTGGATTTGAGCTTTGCAGCTCTGCGGTATTCAAGAATTTTGTCTATAATACTGTGGCTGCCCGACAGCTTTTCGAGCACTGCCGCATCTGTCGAATAGCCGGTCTTGGTTTTTTTAATAACCTTTAGACCCAGCTTTTCAAACAAAATTACACCGAGCTGTTTTGTAGAATTAATGTTAAATTTTTCTCCGGCAAGAGAGTATATTTCACTTTCCAATTCTTCAATCCGGCAGTTTAGCGAATCTGTAAATTCTTTCAATGCGTCTTTGTCGATTTTAAAGCCGTTTATCTCCATTTGAGCAAGCACGTTTATCAAAGGAAGCTCTATATTGTACATAAGCTCATTTTGGCCGTTTTCAAAAATTTTATCTTTTTCGTATTGTGCAAGCTTTTCTATGGCACAAAGCTCTCCGCATACATACAGGCGCAGCGATTTGTCATCCAGCTCTGCAACTGTTTTTTTGTTTTTACCGCTTCCCAAAATATCCTTTTCGGAGGCAAGAGCTTCTGATAGCAGATCTATACTTATACTTGCTGTATCATATGCGGATCTTGCGGGATTAATGATATATGCACCGATTCCGATGTCAAAATACCCATCTTCAAAGCAGATACCGTGTGATGCAAGTGTCAGTATGCTCTCCTTTATATTGTTTGATACCTTTGTTATGTTTGAATTTTCAAACACATCCTTCAAAGAGAAAATAAAGCCCTCCTCATTGCAAAAATACACCTTGCTTTCTTGCTTAAAAGCAAACCCCACAGCCTTGCCGTTTTCTGTATACATACGGTATACAAGCTGCTCCTTTGCTTCTGATATCAGACGGTGTAAGGCATCTTTGCCAATGATATTAAGCTCAGCTGCGGCATTGATTTCTTTCATGTTTTCCGATGCAATTTCTTTCAAAAACACATTGAATTCCAGATTGATAAAAAGCTCGGTGAGCTTTTCGATGTTGTACTCCTTGCGGACAAAATCCTCAGTTTTGACGCCAAGCTCAACATTGCGGTCTATGGTGCAAAGCTTTTTGCTCAAAAAGGCCATTTCTTTGTCCTCTTCGAGCTTTTTTCGGGCTGCAGGCTTTACAATTTCGTCATCCAGATTTTCATACAGTGCTTCCAATGATTTAAATTTCTGAATATAACCGAAAGCTGTTTTTTCGCCTATTCCCTTTACCCCCGGCACATTGTCGGAAGAATCGCCCATAAGGGCTTTTACGTCAACAAACTCTGCGGGTGTAACTCCATACTCCTCATATACCGCGCTGCCGCTGTAGATCGTTGTGGTTGTAGAGCCCATCTTGGTAATTGTGAGCAATACATTTGTGTTGTCGGAGGCAAGCTGAAGGTCATCCCTGTCACCGGTCAGAATATTACAGCGTATTTTTTCTTCTTCGCATATGCGGCTGACAGTACCTATTATGTCATCCGCTTCAAAGCCCTCTTTCTCGAGGATGGCTATATTCATAGCCCTTAGAACCTCTTTCATAACAGGCATCTGCATACGCAGTTCTTCGGGCATGCCCTTTCTTTGTGCCTTGTATTCTGTATACATTTTGTGGCGGAAGGTTGGTGCCTTAAGGTCAAAGGCTACACATATATAGTCGGGACTAAGCTCCTCCATATGTTTAAACATTATTTTGAGAAATCCGTATATTGCATTTGTATAAAGACCGTGCTTGTTTGTAAGGAGACGGATTCCGTAAAATGCTCTGTTTATGATGCTGTTACCGTCTATAATCAGTAAGTTTTTCATAGAATATGACATTCCCTTCGTGAAAAAATGTGCTGCATTGCCATTATAACACAATCTGTAAAATTTTTCTACTGTATAAAAGGATAAATTTTATTAATTTCTTCACAAATTTTTATAAAAGGTTTTACACAGCTTTTTGCTCCGCTCTTTCCGTTTTCGCAAAGTATTGCCATCGCATATTTTGGGTTACTGTACGGAAAGTAGCCGCAAAACCACCCATGCACCGCAAACTCTCCTCTCTCCAATAGCCATCCGCTTTCGGCAGAGCTCGTTTTGCCGGCAATCTCTGTGGGAGAATATGCCGCTTCGCGGGCTGTACCGCTTTGCACACATTCTCTCATCATTTCACCTATAAAGCGTGCATTTTTTTCGGGAAGCACTCTGTATTCCCACTCTTTTCTGAGATTTGTTTGCTCGCCTGTTTTTTCATTGTATAAGCACTGCGCAGTATTCACATTTTTTCTGATACCGCCGGATGCCACAATTGCAGCAATGACGGCGCACTGAACAGGAGTGATCATGATTTCCCCCTGACCTATGCTGAGGTTTATTATTTCATTGGGGGTGTAGCTTTCTTTTTGGGGCAAAAATCCGCTTGATTCCTCTGTACCCATGTCGGCAACAGTGCAACCCAGCCCAAAATTTACGGCGGTTTCGATAAGCTTTGCGCCGCCGGTGCAAAGCCCCGTTTCATAAAATGCGCAGTTGCATGAGTTGGCAAAGGCTTTGGTCATGGTCTGAGCTTTGTGACCATTGGGGTTGTTACATTCAAAAAAGTATTTGCCGTCGCCGGTGTATTTGCCACTGCAGTAAAACATTCTTTCTCCATAACGGTTGTTTATGTCAAGTGCGGCAGCCGATGTAATTATTTTAAACACACTCCCTGCATTGTAGGCGCACAGCGCGCGATTCAAAAGCTGTCCTTCGTCTTTGATGTTTTCTGTGGTTGCGTCTTCTGTGCTATAGGTGGGAGTGCTTGCCATTGCGAGCACGTCAAAGCTTGACACATCCAGTATTACCGCGGCACCCTTAGAAATATATTCCGCCATTGTTTCCTCGACAATTTTCTGTATATGATAGTCCAGCGTAAGCTTAAGATATTTTTCACTGTTTTCGTGCTGCGAGTCTGCCATCAGACGCGGTGTTTCCAGCGGTTTTCCCGCTCCGTCGGCGCGGTATCGAAGCTGTATTTTGGTGTCGGTTGGCAGGATGCTGTCATATTTTTTTTCTATTCCGCAAAGACCGGTGCCGTCTGATGAAGTATAACCGATAAGGTGTGCGGCCAGCTGTGAGCTGCCGCGGCGCAGCGGCATTTCAAAGGTCACACCCCTGCGGGAGTTGATGTTTCCGTTTTTGTCGATAAACATATTTTTTGTTTCCCTGTCGGTGAGGGAAATCATTTTGCGGTCACATATGGCGGCTCTTTTTTTGCTAACCTCGCGTACAACAATTGATTGACTTTGAACAATGCGGCTGTAGTTTTCACCATCTGATATATCCAAATATAATATTCTGACCGACAAACATCCGAGCAGAAAAATAACAATTACAAAGAATACTTTGTATCTTTTAATAAAAATCATCTCCTTAAAGATAATTTTTCCTCAAAAGATATATTTATGCAAAACAAAACTCCTCACGTTTGCTGACAGCAAAAGTGAGGAGAATAAACTCGGTATTAGATATTCTGATATTCATCAAAGCGCGGACGTGTTTTCCACGCACCGTTTGTAAAATCGGGTATTTCTATGGGAATATTTCCTTTTGCAATTGATTCCTCCGAAAGTGCAGTTATACACATCCACGAAGCCGCATCATACACATCTATAGGCATTGGTCTGTTTTCTCTCAGTGCGTTAAAGAAAGCAGTAAATGAAAATATATCCATTCCGCCATGACCCATATCTATTTCTTCCTGAGTTATATTTTTCCAGTAGTCGGGCAGATATTCATCCTCGTATTTTGCAGCATTGTCAATAGTATCCTTATAATATTCCTTTGTTTCAAAAAGCTCCTTGTCACCGTCCAAAAACACGGTGTTGGTACTTTGTTCATATAATCCCTTTGTGCCTCTCACTGCGAGCTCACGGCTGTATGAACGGGGGAGAGTGGTGTCGAGCTTTATAGAAATTGTTTCGCCGTTGGCGCAGGTGATGAGAGTGTTCACAATGTCGCCCTGATTAAATTCTTTACCAATCAAATCCTTGTTTACAATTGTATCTTTTCTGTCGTCAACATATCTTTTCAGACCCATAGATTTTGATGCCATCGAAACAAGACGCACCATTCTGTTACCGCGGTTTATATCCAGAATTTTTGCAATGGGACCAAGCTCATGAGTAGGATAATTTTCGCAGTTTCTATTGATATAGTGCTCAAGACGGTAGTGGCGGTTTTCTTTGCCGCAGCATATTTCTTCCCTGAGGTCGTGGGCATATGCTCCGTGGCAGTGCACAATATCACCAAACAATCCGTCACGCACCATATTAAGAGCAAGAAGCTCATCCTTGCCGAAGCAGCAGTTTTCAAGCATCATAAAAGGCATTTTTGTTTCTTCATAGCATGCTACAAGCTTCAGGCATTCTTCAATCGAGCAGGCTCCGCCAACCTCCATGCCCACAGCCTTGCCTGCTTTCATAGATGCAATGGCAATTTCTATATGTACCTCCCAATTGGTAAATATGAGCACAGCCTCCACATCGTCTCTTGATATCACATCTCGGTAGTCACATGATGCAAAAGGAGCCTCCTGACCGCTTTTTGTAACAATGTCGATACCATCCTGACATCTGTCTTCATAAATATCGCACACCGCTTTAACCTTTATTGCGGGCAATTTTAAAATAGTTTCGAGATTGCCATGACCTCTTGCGCCGATTCCCACCACGGCAACGTTTATATCTCTCATTTACAATATCATTCCTTTCGGCAATTTTGATTAATGGCATTATAACATCATATATGGCTGTATGTAAATGTATATATTTATAAAAAAACTGTATATTTTTACCATTGATATATTGACTTATTCCGGAAAACGAGGTATTATAAAGCTTGCAGGAGATGATAACATGGGTAGTTTTATCAACGGAAGTGATATGGGGTTCAGATTTCACAGCTGTATAGAGCATGATTTTTTTGTGCGTGCGTTGGGCTATAACGATTTTGACTACATTGCGCCCGATAAGGGTACAAGACGGCAGAGCTTTTATACAATACATGTGGTGCTGAGCGGGAGCGGTGTTCTAAGGCTTGCCGGCACAGAATTTGAGGTGAAGGAGCACAGCATATTTTGTGTTCCGCCCGATACTGATCTTATGTATTATCCAAATGATAATGACAAATGGGAGTATATGTGGTTTGAGTTTGTGGGCGGCAATTCTTCGCAATATATGCAGGCTATGGGCTTGTCTTTGGAAAACCCGGTTATGCCGTGCAGAGATTTTCAGACAATAAAGCTTGCTGCACAAAGCATATTTTCAAGGCCGAATGTAGAAGAAACCGTAAAATACTATGATGTGCTGTCACTTTTTTATAAGGTTGTGGCATCGGCCAGTCAGAGAGCCGTTTCAAACCGTCAGACAACGGTAGAAGCTGTAATTTCATACATAGTATATCACTACCATTACCAAAATTTAACCGTAGAAAATATATGCCGCGATTTGCACATAAGTCATTCTCATCTTTGCAGACTGCTAAAAAACGCAACCGGCAAAACCCCCATCGGATATCTTCTCGGGGTGAGGCTTGATGAGGCATGCCGCCTTCTGAAGCATACCGATATGCACATAAGCGAAATAGCCTATACAGTTGGTTTTAAAGATGCTGTTCACTTTATGAAGACCTTCAAGAACCATATGAATTGCACCCCGAAGGAATATAGAAAAATTAATCAAAAAATATAGTATTTATGTATTGAATATTTTTTTGTTTTGTTATATAATAAAAACGGTTTATGTTAATACGAAAGAAGGTTTTGTTATGAAAAAATATTATACTATTGAAATTGCTGGCCTTAAGCGCGATCTGCAGCTTTTTAAAATCAGCGACAATCTTTCGATAGCTGCGTTTATTATTTTTGGAGATGTAGAGATTACCAAGGCCTCTGCAGCAAAGCTTTTGGAGCTTGCTCCCGAATATGATATTCTGATTACGGCAGACGGCAAGAGTCTCCCTCTTATTTATGAAATGGCGGCTCAGCACGGCGACAGTAACTATATTGTTGCGCGCAAAACTCCAAAGCTTTACATGGAAAACATAGTCAGCTCAACAACCAAGTCTATAACCACTGCCAACACTCAGACCCTTTGCATAGGACAGGCAGAGATGGATGCCATGAAGGGCAAAAGAGTGTTGATTGTGGATGATGTTATCAGCACCGGCGAAACTTTAACATCTCTCGAAAAGCTGATTTGTGCGGCAGAGGGAACAATTGTGGGCAAGATGGCGATTCTGGCAGAGGGCTCGGCCAAAGACAGAGATGATATTACATATCTTGCACCTCTTCCGCTCTTTGACAAAGATGGCATAGCCATTAAATAATTCAGAAAGGATGATAAAAATGATTGACAAAAATAAGCTTTTTAAAACCGCGGTTGCCGCTCTGGCAGCAGTAAGTCTTTTGTGCGCTTTCGGAGGATGCTCTTCCGATAAAAGCAGCAAAAAGATTGATTCTTTCTCGGATACGCAAAAAAATGAAGAAAAGGAAAACAAAGATGCCTCTGTAGATGTCAACTCGTCCGCTTCGGTATCAGAAAGCGGTGCAGCCGAATTAAAAGATGCTCCCGTCAGTGGTGCCACCTCGTCAAAAGACGCTTCCGTCAGCGGTGCACCCTCAAAAGAAGAAACAAAATACGGCAATGCAGAAATATATAACAACGAAAGCGGCAAACCCGCCGCAAAAACCGAAAATGGTACAGAGGTGGAATTGACAAACGAAAATATGAACAAGCTTTTTGAAGAATATCAAAAGGTTCAGGGCTCGGGCAGTGATGAAGAAAAAGAGCTTTTAGACCAGATTCAGCTCATACTTGAAGCCTCTCCAAATGTGACTGAGGCACCGGCAGAATGATTGACAAATATTTTGGCAGACTTCATATGATGCCTTTATTGTTGATTATGTAAGAGTTTTTGATGAAATATAACTAAATTAAGATGTCCCCCGCCTCTATAGGCGGCGGGGGACATTTAAT
>JAEDEG010000008.1 GCA_016293435.1 Clostridia bacterium | reverse complement strand
ATATCGCAGGGTAGAGCAGTCTGGTAGCTCGTCGGGCTCATAACCCGGAGGTCGTTGGTTCAAATCCGGCCCCTGCACCCACAAGGAAAGCCTTGTCGTTTCAATAACGGCAAGGCTTTTGTCATGTCCCAAAAACGGTCATTTGATACCGAACCAGACCGATCTATTCCAATTTTTTTGGTCGGCATTTGGTCGGTTTGTGGGTTGTGATGTGGATTTCACATCAACAGCATTAGTGATATTTGTTGAACTCAAAAAGGATGAACCCATTAAGGGGTTTTTTGCGATTTTCTGAATTGATCCGGAGTCATTCCTGTAACAGATTTGAAGTATCGGCAAAAAAATGATGTGTCATTAAATAATAGATTTATAAAATCCGATTTCAAAAAAATGATATCGGTTACGAAAAAATATTTTCATCCACACATTTTTCAATAAATTCTGCAAACAACGAATCCGGCCATGTAAACCAGTCTCTAGTGTATTCATAAGGATTATCCGCATTGAATCCTTCGTGCAAATATCCCTTGCCGGCATCTGATGACAGAATCATGTTTATTATTTCAAGCTTTTCTTTTTTGTCTTTTGTAGTCAGCCCCTGCATCACAAGAGCCATATGCCATATATAGTTATCGGGAGTATGACGTGAGCCTATACCGCGAGCGTACTTCCCCTCGAAATAAAACGGATTGTCGTGGCTCAGAATATATTTTCTTGTGTTCTGATATATTTCATCATCAGCTTCAGCATAGCCAATATAAGGTATTGAAAGCAGGCTCGGTATGTTTGCATCGTCAATCATTGAATAGTTGCCCATACCATCTGTTTCGCATGCGTATATTTTCCCGTATTTTTCATGATTTACTATGCAGTATTTTCTGATACCGGTGTTGATTTCGTTTTTTAAGGTATCACATTCATGTGCCAGCTCTGTGTTATGGCACACTTCTTTGAGCATTTCGCTCATATATCCCAGAACCACAACCGCAAACATTTCGGAGGCTGTGTAGTAGCCGTATTTGCATCCGTCATCACTTGGTCTGAATCCGCACCATGTCATGCCGGTGTATGCTACGGGATTACCCTTTCCGTTTCCTTCTATGGTACCCCATGGAACTTTAACATTTTCTCTTATGAAATAGTATGGTGATTTTTCAAAATGATGCTGTTCAATCTTCCATTGAGAGACTATAATACTGCTTATGTGTTCAAGCTTTTCCTTTATTATTGAATCATTTCCTGTCTTTTTCCAGTATAAATACAGTAATCTTATTGGATAGCAAAGAGAATCTATTTCGTATTTTCTTTCAAACACCCATTCGGATTGTTTTGGCAAATCAGTAATATGACCTTTGCCGTTTGCCTCAATATTAAATGCGTTTGCATACGGATCTTTTTCTATGTAAAAAAGCTGTCTTCTGATTACACCTTCTATAATTCCGGCTACGTCTTCGTCTTCTGCTGATTTAACATAGTGGGTAACCTGTGCCGTAGAATCACGGAGCCACATTGCCGGAATGTCACCGGTTAGAACAAAATATGTTCCGTCGTCGCATTTTTTAAGCGCACTTTCAAGGGTGCTCAGGCAACAATTTCGGTACAGTTCAGATAATTTGGGGTTGAATTTAAGCTTTTCGCAGTAAAAGCTTATTCTCTTTGCTATACTTTCGGGTGTATTCATAAAATGGCCTCCTTGTGTTTTACGTAATTACATTGTTAAAACATTATTAATTGTCTTGATTGTCAGAGTAATTTTTTTCGGTTATTCTGCGATTTTTTCTGAATTCGCGCGGTGATATGTTGTTTTTTCTTTTAAATGCTTTCAGAAAATGTGAAAATGACTGAAAACCGCAAAAATATGATATGTTGGTTACAGACTCATTTGAATGAATCAGTAAGTTTTCTGCGTGTTTCAGACGCAGATTGTTCAAAAGTGATTTGAATCCGTATCCCAGGTGGGTTTTAAATAAATTACTTACATAGGTTGGTGATAATTCAACGTAGTTTGCAACAGATTCAAGCGTGATATCTTCTTTAAAATGCATATGCACATAATATACCATTTTCTGAACGACATTAGACAATTCGTTTTTTCCATCTTCATGATTTTCTTTGTTATCTCTGCTTATTCTGAGAATTTCAATCAACAAGCAGGAAAGCAGATGTAAAATGTAACTTCTGGTCATAAACTTATCGGTTGTGATTTCAGATTTAATTGCATTTATATAAAGCTTGAACAATTCAATTTGCTCTGGGGATATCTTACGGTGTACAAAATGGGTAATAAGAAATGATTCGGAAAAATTGGAATATTCTATCCATGACGGATCAAATTTTATATTTAAAATTGTAAGAGGTTTTTCTATGTTGAATGTATGAATATCAATAGGAGTCATAAACGATAAATAACCGGCAGATACAGGATATTCTCTGCCGTTAATTAAAGTTGTTCCATATCCGTCTAGGCATAAATCTATCTCATAAAAATCATGCCAGTGAATAGGTATTTTGTCTATAGTATGGTGAATAATGCTTATTTTATACTTTTCAGATAAATAGGTCTGATATTTATCTGATGTCCAGGTGTCTAAGTTCAGCAGTTCTATGGTTTTCACAGTTAATCAACTCCCCGATTATTATAACATAAACATAAACTGCTTTCAATAAAATCGTAAAAAAGTCAGCATTTTCATAATTATAAGCAGTAAATGAATTGTAAAAAATCCTTGTTTTTGTAATTAATAACAAGTACAAATCGTAAAAATATTCGTTTTTTTATAATTAAACGCAAGAAATGATATGTTTTATTATGGTATAATTTTTGTAATACGTGAAAAAAGAGGTAGAGAGCTATGTATAAAATTTCAGTTCCCATAATGAATAGTCATATAAAAAGAAATAACAGAGATAGACTCCTTGATGAACTTAAACGAGGCGTTACTTAATGACCCAGACAGAATTGATTTTCCTCTTAATTTTTAATGCGAATTTACTGAAATCATAACTATATATCTTAATTATGTAATAGTGCATAGAGCTAATGCCCTATGCGCTGATATTATTTATAGGAGAGTGATTCGGTTGCTTTATAAGGTTGGCACAAAAAAGGAGTTGTCTATGTTAGAAAAGCTATTTCCAGAATATGTGTCTGAAAAACTATCAGAGTATATAGATATTTTGAATGATGCATATGGCGAGAATAGAGATTACACAAAAAGAGGTGGTTATGTTCTGGTTGTAGAAAATAGCAAAGATGTTTTAGCTATTGGGACTATATTTGATTATAGGTCTTTATTGTTTGAGTGGGTTGACAGGATGGGTGATGATTATGTTGCAGTGTTATATATGCTTAATGATGATTATTCCATTGTACTATGTATGCCTGTTGATATTGCACCTGATATTATTTTAAACGAACTGAGAGGAGATTTTTGAAATGAACACGATTGTAACGAAACTTACTACAGAGGCAGTATTTTCTGATGATAGTGTAAAGAGGTATTTGCTGAGAAAAGTATGGGATGAGCAAAAACCAAAACTTGCGGTCATTATGTTGGCACCAAGCGGTGCATCGGGAATTGAATTGGACAATTCTACACAACTTGTACTCAATAACGCCCACAGGTTAGGCTATGGCTCAGTTGATGTACTTAATCTTTTTGCTACGCTAAATGATTTTACACTGAAAAATGCCGAGGACGAGGATGACGATAATATGAAGGCAATTCTTAAATCTGCAAAAGAAGTTGATGCTATTGTCTATGCAGCTGGTGTCGGAAAAGCTAAAAATAAGATGTTTCAGTTAAGGCAGAAAACAATTATAGGTGAGCTAAAGAAATACGAGGATAAGTTACATTGCTTATGCACAAAAAATGGCGATGCAAGATTTCAACATCCCTTATCTCCTGCGGTCAGAACTTGGTTTTTGTCGCCATTTAAGACTAATGAGATAATCGATAATTCGGTTGATGATATCAAGAAAAACAAGGAGTAACGACAAAAAAACACCCTGCCTCATATTGGGGCAGGGTGAATCGGTATGGAACACAGAAAACGGGAGTTTGTGTGTTCCTTAATTTAATAACTGTTCAATTTTCTGAGCTTTTTCTTCCTTGGTTATTAATCCCATCTCAGCTTGTTGTTCTATCTTGCGAATCATTTCAAAATTATCAACTTTTTTCTTTGCGATGGCGAGCTTGATATCGTAATCATCTTGTGTTATGACATCCATAGCCAGTTAGTAGCCAAAAGACCGACATTCTTATTATTCGACAGTTTATTAGCTATAGTTTTGATTTTGATGTTTTTTGTTATTTATGGGGTTATAGAGATTTTTGGATGGGAATTTGGGATTTTTCAGTGTGTGAGTATGTTTTGTTGTTCACTGCTTTGTTGGTTGCGAGAGAAGAAATCCCCTTTGATTTTCCCCGCAAAATCAAAAATCCCGAAACATCTGAGGACTTCCCCAAAGCCAAATTGGAGTTGGGAAAGCTTGCGATACTGGTTTTGCGGTGCTACGTCGGCAAAAGGTCGTCAAAAACCAAAAGAAAAGACGAGGATGCTATCGCTTCCCTCGCTATTTATAAATTGCTCCGATGTGCTCATAACCCGGAGGTCGTTGGTTCAAATCCGGCCCCTGCACCCAAAGAAATCCTTGAAACTACAGTGTTTCAAGGATTTCTTCTATTTTGAAATATTAAAAAATAATTGTCGTATTTTTAATGTTTTTACGACAATTATTATACCGCTTACAACCATAGAATGTTAATTGGTAATGCCGAAGTAATACTATACAAGCTTGCTGACGGATACGGTATAATATCTGATTGTCTAAAAAATGGTATTATATACGGAATAAAATGTTCGTGTTGTCACATACGCCCAAGAGTGTGCAAGTGGTTGGTAACAAAGTAAATTGTTAAGCGAGGTGTCTTAATATTTGTATTTCAATTCGTGGATAGTTATTTTATATATTTTGTTGGTGAAACACCTGTGTGCTTTTTGAAATCCCTGGAAAAATCATATACGTTTAAATATCCTAACGAATATGCAATATCAGAAATGTTTCCATGATCGCTCTTGAGCATTTCTTTAGCTTTTTTAATTCTTATTCCGTGAATATATGCTATAGGCGATATTCCATATGTTTCCCTAAATAATTTTCTAAAGTGTGCGGTTGATAGTTCGCATTCTTTAGCAAGTGTATCGTTGCGGATTTCCTTGGTGAAATTCTTTGCGATATACTCAATTGCGGGAATTATTTTCAAACGTCTGTAATCTGCAATGCTTTCTTGTTTGTTGCTTTCAAAGAGTTCAATAATAATGGAATAGGTATCTCTGATACATTCGATTTTGCTGAGTGGACCCCCTAATGTTGATTTATATCCTATTTGTTTAAAATCCGATACATATTTATCTCCGTTATTTATGGGAAACTGCAAAATATTTTCGTATGTTATGTCGCAATCGAATTCGATAACACTAAAACGTCCTGACTGTGTGCAGAGCCATTCATATGAACATCCATTTGGAAGGATTACCATATTGTTTATATTAGAAATATAGGATTTGTTATTTGAAACATATTTAGTTTCTCCTTCGTATTTGATGATGATTGCCCAACAATGTCTGCAATGCATCTTGCCTTTTGTGTTTTTTTCTGTATATATAGTTGATGTAGAACGGAACTTTGATATAATCAAATTTGATAATAAGTTTGTTTCCACGTAATGCACCTTCCTTTTGAATGAATTATATCATAGTACTTCGAAAAAAACAAGTTCAAAATCATTTTTGATAAAAATTAATCACATATGCTATTTACTATGATCATCTGTATATGTATAATTTGAATAGGAGGATTTTGTTATGAAAAGTAAATTATCGGATTTGTGCTCTCCGGTTTTAGCAGGAGTTGTACGTGAAAAAACAGCAAAGGCAGCAATTGCTGAAATTAAAAATTGTATTTATAGTGGTGCCGGCATGATAGATCTTCATATGTCGTGCCTTAAAAAAAATGATACAGAAACCCTTAGAGAAATAATAAGTGCTTCAAGTCTTCCTGTACTTGCATTAAATTACAATCAGTTATTTGATTTTGAAAACGCCGGTCTTTCAGAGGAAGAACGTGTCGAAAGCTTTCTTCGTTCAGTCGATGCCGGGGCGGCAGGTATTGATATGCAAGGTTATACATATCATCTGCCATCTAAGTCTGAATTTTGCGGAGAAGATAAATATTTTTTCACAAAAGGAAATCCAAAAGAAATTGTTACGGATAGCAGCACTATTTCAAAGCAGTGTGAATTGATTGAAAAAGTCCACTCAAAAGGTGCAGAGGTTCTGCTTTCGTGCCATCCCGGTATTCCCATGAATTGTGATCAGGTGGTAGAGCTGGCATTATTTTTGGAAAAAAGGAATCCCGATATAATTAAAATTGTCACAATAGCTCACACCGAGGAAGATTTGCTTGAAAGCTTTAAAGCGATGTATAATCTAAAAAAGGAACTTAAAACACCGGTCTCGTATCATGCGGGCGGAAAAGCAGGAAGTCTTTCAAGAATAATAAATCCGCTGCTTGGCGGTCACATGATATTTTGTGTAGACAGATATAATGAAAGCAGTCTCACAGAACAACTTGATTTAAAAACAGTAAGCACAATAGTTGAAGCAATGAAGAAAATAATGTGAAGAGGTGTTTGTGGTTGATTACATATGAAGATATGAAGGGTCGTGTTGCAGTGGTTACCGGTGCTGCTTCGGGAATAGGCAGGGCAACAGCGGAAGAATTTGCTGCTAACGGAGCGGTAAGCGTTTTTGCTGATATCAACCTGGATGGTGCACAGTCGGCGGCTGATGTGGTTATGCGAAACGGTGGAAAAGCATGTGCAATTAAGCTTGATGTAAGAAAATATCCTGAAATAGAAGAAGTAATAAAATCTGTTATTGACAGGTTTGGTCACATAGATTACTGGATAAATGTAGCCGGTGGATATGCCGGAAGGATACGCAATAAAGATGTTAAATTCAGGGAATACGACATAGAAACCCTTGATTGGGGGTTGGATGTAAATCTGAGAGGAACGATGTATTGTTGCCGTGCAATTGTAGGGCATATGATGGATAGAAAATTTGGGAAAATTATCAATCTTGGTTCGGTCGCAGGATGCGTGGGAAGTGAACACGCTATTGATTATGCTGCCGAAAAAAGTGGCATTATAGGACTTACGAAATCTCTTGGAATGTACTTGGGACCATATGGAGTAAATTGTAACTGTGTATCACCCGGACCTGTTCTTTCAAGGCCGGAAATGAGCGCTTTGCCAACATATCTCGGTCGTGCAGCTCAACCAAAAGAAATTGCAGATCTCATTATGTATTTATGCTCAGAAAAAGCAAGTTTTATTACCGGACATAATTATGTGATAGACGGTGGCAGATGTTGGGGAACAAAATAAACTTTTAGGACTTTAGAAATATGAAAATATTAATAAAAAACGGTAGCTTATGGAATGGGGAAACCTTCATTCGAGCAGATATCTTAACCGAAAATGATATTGTTGCCAAAATCTCAGATAAAATTGAACAATCAGCCGATTTTATGTTTAATGCAGAAAATAAAATTGTTTCTCCCGGTCTGGTTGATTTGCACACGCACATGTCAGGAGTATCTCCTGATGAATTCGGAATTCATGCCGATATGAGCTGCATTCCGTTTGGCGTAACGGCGGCAGCGGATGCATGCGGCACAATGGGAGATTGCAGTGTAGTAAATTCACACTTGACCAAGGGCTGTGTTTTTGCAGGTGTAGGAATCGGTGATAATTCGGCTCTATTTGAACATGCCGAAAAAATGCTTGAAAAATATGGCAACTGTGCTGTGGGAATAAAGCTTTGCTTTGATAGTTCTCAAAGTTCTGTAAAAGATATTACTCCTGTAGCCGAAGCTGTCGAATTTGCAAGAAAGCATAATCTGATTGTAATGGTTCATTGTTCAAATTCGCCCGTCAAAATGTTTGACATAGTGAATGTGCTTGGCAAAGGAGACATACTTACCCATGCCTACCATGGTGGTGTGAACAGTGCTGCGGAGGATAATTTTGAAAGTATCAGAGAAGCTAAACGCAGAGGAGTAGTTGTTGATGCGGGATTGGCAGGTTATGTTCACACCGATTTTGAAATTCTGCGGCATGGTATAGAGTGTGGTGCTATTCCTGACACTATCAGCACCGACATAACAAGGTGGAGTGCTTATATGCGCGGTGGCAGATATGGTATGACAATGTGTATGAGTATAATGAAAACACTTGGCATGAGTGAAAAAGATATTTTTAAAGCGGTAACTACGACTCCTTCAACGGTTCTTGGCAAAGATAAGCAATGGGGATGCTTGAAAGAGGGGAGATGTGCCGATATTGCCGTTTTTGCATATGCTGATAATGGTTTTGACCTGACAGATAAAAACGAAAACAGGATATATGACGAAAAAGGCTACAGATGCATGTTGACAGTGGTTAACGGTCAGATAGTGTACCGATATTGACAAAAAGAGGTGTTTGTATGAAAGCGATGCTTGTTAAAAATGAAAAACTTGTAATGTCTGAAGTGGAGACGCCGTCGCCAAAAAGCGGCGAGGTGCTCATAAAAGTACATGCCATAGGCATAAACAGGGCAGATCTTCTCCAAAGAAAAGGAACCTATCCGTCACCAAAGGGCTGGCCCGAATGGCCCGGTCTTGAAGTTGCGGGGGTAATTGCAGAGATGAGTAATGAGGCTATAGATGGTGCAAATTTTAAAATTGGCGATAAGGTTTGTGCTCTTCTTGGAGGAGGCGGTTATGCCGAATATGTATGTGCTCCTGTGGGTATGGTGATGCCCATGCCGAAAAACCTGAGTTTTGAAGAAGCCTCGGCTCTTCCTGAAGCATATGCCACCTCGTATTTGAATTTGTTTTTTGAAGGAAAACTGCAAAAGGGACAAACTGCCTTTATTCCTGCAGGAGCAAGTGGACTTGCCAGTGTTGCTATTCCCATGGCAAAAGCTTTTGGTGCAAGGGTGATTACTTCTGTGCTTTCTGACGAGATTGCGAAAAAGATCGAACCTCTTGGTGCTGATGTTATAATAAATTCCTCGCGCGAAGATGTGTCGAGTGTTCTCCAATGTGAGGAAGAGAATGGTAATCCGGTCAATGTTTCGATGGATTGCTTGTGCGGGGAAACACTTGGCAAAAGTATGCCATATATGGCTGAGGGTGGTTATTGGATAGTTATCTCCACCCTTGCCGGAACCGAGAGCAAAGTGCTGTTGAGACCACTGCTTACCAAAGGACTTCACCTTGTTGGAAGTATGCTTCGAAAGAGAAGCTCCGAATATAAATCTATGCTTTTGACCGAACTTGTTGAAAAGGTATGGCCTAAGTTGGAAAGTGGAGAAATTCAGCCTTCTGTGTATAAAATTCTGCCGTTTGAACAAGCGAATGAGGCGCAGGATATTTTGGAAAGAGGCGAAAACATAGGAAAAGTGGTTTTGAGGGTGTGTAATGAATAAGGGTAAAAGTGTGTTTTGGGCGCTTTTGGTAATGCTCTTATGGGGAAGCCTGTTCCCTATGGTCAAGCTTGGATACAGCGCATATTCCATTGACTCGACAGCAGATATATTGTTGTTTGCCGGCGTGAGATTTACAATCTGCGGTATAGTTGTTTGCTTATACAGTTTTATAAAAGACCGACACTCATATATTCCTGTAAAACCGGCAATAGTACCGATTTTACTGTCGGGTGTATTTGCAATAGTTTTGCATTACGCCTTTACTTACACCGCTATGCAATTTGTAGCAAGCTCAAAAACTGCTATCTTAAAGCAGGTTGGAGTATTATTCTATGTTTGTTTCTCTTTTTTGTTTTTCAAAGATGATAAGCCAAATGTTAAAAAGCTCTTGGGAGCAGTCCTGGGTTTCTCCGGAATAATTGTTATTAATTCCGGCTCAGATGGGATAGGATTTGGCTGGGGAGACATTCTTATTATAGCTGCATCATTTTGCACGGTGGTTTCAAATATAATAAGTAAAATGGTTTTTAAAACAGTAAACCCTGTCACATCAACCGGAGTATCACAGCTTTTTGGTGGTATAGTATTACTTACTGTCGGCATTGTGCTTGGCGGAAATATGAAATTGGTTTTTGATAAGTCGGCATTAATTATTGTTTATATATGTTTTGCTTCGATATTCAGCTATTGCATATGGTATTATATTGTAAAAAAAGGAGAGCTTTCAAAGCTTTTCATTATCAAATTTGCTGAGCCGATGTTTGCTTGTATTTTTGGTGCACTGATACTTGGAGAAAATGTGTTTAGTATTCAATATATAAGTTCATTCTTTCTGATTTGCATTGGGATACTTATTTCAAATAAGTGAAATCCAATGTCAGATTATGATATGAATTCTATAACTAAATCAAACACTGATTAGAATGGAGAGATTTGAATGAGAAAATTTGTTGCTATTCTTTTGGGTATTGCAATGCTTACAGTTAATGCAGCTTATGCTTCGGAAAACGAAGAAGTCAAGGAGATTATGATTTCTTTTGAATCAGATTTTTCTGCGGACTCATTGGGCTCGGCTCCGTCTGTCGGAATCAGCTCACCCAAAAGTAATAAAATTACTGTTGAGGCAGAGCCCGGAACTGCAAATAAATGGCTTAAATATGAGAATCTTGGAAAAGAAGATATGTTTTATCAATTTCAAGTGACACAGGCAATTGATTATTTTGTGTGTGAATTTGATATAAACATTGAAAAATTCGGAAACGGAAATTTGCTTTTATGCTTCAAGGATACAACCAATGTTGAGATTGAATTGATGCATATTACCAAAAATGGTGACCTTTGTGCAGCTGATAATTCAGTCATCACACCGCTTGTTATGGGCAAAACCTACAAAATATGTGCAGTTTTATCATTAGCAGACGGAAAGGCTGATATATATGTTGACCATCGAAAAAAAGCTTCCGGAATTTATACTTCAGCTGAATTTAACGGAATAAGTTTGTTTAGATTCCATCTTTATCAGCTTGCAGCCGATGGATCTAAGCCCATAATATACTTTGATAATTTCAAGAGTTATGATTCAGAGCAACCGATTTTCAAATATGAACAATTGGGATATGAGGTCAGGGAGCAGTCAAGCGTCGAAGTTGATCCAACAGGTATTGCTGATGAAACAACTATGTATGAATACATGCAAGATACTGTTGCACTGTACGTTGGTCAGAATACATATGCGGTTGATGGCGAAGTTGAAATGCTTGATAGTGATAATCCTAATGTTAAAGTATATGTGGAAAACGGTCGATCATTTGTACCAATCAGGTTTGTTGCAGAAAGCCTTGATGGAGGCAAAGAAGTGCAGTATGATGAATCAACAAAAAGCGTTGTGATTTCCGATAGTGTTCATAAGCTTGTGTTTACCGAGGGTGATACGGTATATATTCTGGATGGTGAAGAAAAACAGCTTGATGCACCACCTCGAATTATGGAAAATAGGATGTTTGTTCCAATAAGGGCAATATCGGAAGGCATGGGTAAAAAAGTAACATATGATAAAAGTGGTATGATTGTTATTGCAGATAGGGAGAATTTCTTCAATTTCAGAGAAGATTTACCTGTGTTCAGAAAGCTTGCTTCCGATATGGTATTTCGCACTCCAAGCGGTAAATGGATGGTAGATACTATTGGGCAGAAATATCCGGGAAACGGGCATCCGAGACTTTTAATAAACAACGAAAAAATAAATGATATAAAAAAAGGTATAGCTACTGATGAATTAATGGCACAATGGTATGAGAGGGTATTAAGCAGAGCCGACGAGATGCTCGGTAATGAACCTCTCAAATATGAACTTCCTGACGGAATCAGATTGCTTACTGTATCCAGAGCTGCAAGAGACCGCATACAGACTCTTGCCTTTGCGTATCTTTTGTCAGGCGAGACAAAATATGCAGACAAAGCATACTCGGAGATGGAAAATGTATGTTCATTTAAAGATTGGAATCCATATCATTTTCTTGATACAGCAGAAATGAGCGAGGCTGTCGCTATGGGGTATGACTGGTTGTATAACTATATGTCACAGCCGCAGAGAGATACAATCAGAAATGCCCTTTGCAGATTGGGGCTTGATCAGGTCATGGAAGATCATAACAATGTTGCAGAAAGAAAACGTTCTTTCAAATGGGCTCAGTCTCCTGTTGCCGACAACTGGAATCTTGTGTGTAACGGAGGCACGCTTATAGCGGCTATGGCTATAGCGGATGAAGAACCACAGCTTTCGGAAAAAGTATTTGACGCAGGTATGGAGCTTATAAAGAAAGCTATTCTTCTTTATGCTCCCGATGGTGCATGGTATGAAGGTCCCGGTTATTGGGAATATGCTACAAATTATTATATAGATTTTGTTGCATCGCTCGATTCCGTGTATGGAGATACTTTTGGTTATATTGATACTCCGGGAGTAGCTGATACAGCTTATTATATCAATGCTCTTACTTCGTCAGGCGGTATGTTCAACTTCCATGATGGTTCAGCAAACAGAATAAGCTCTCCGACTATGTTTTTTATTGCTGATAAAACTAACGATACCGCTTTGGCACAGCTTAGGATTGATGATATGTTAAAAGAAAACACACCCGGTAAATTGCGTGACCTTATATGGTATAACTATCATAAGATGTCAGAAAACAGTGCTGAGCTCCGAAACGATTATTATTTCAGGGATACAGAAGTGGCTGTTATGAGAAGTAACTGGATTGATGAAAGCTCCATATATCTTGCCTTGCATGCAGGTAAGGTCAATGTGTATCACGGTCATATGGATATAGGTCAGTTTATAATAGACGCATATGGCACACGTTATGTTCATGATTTAGGAAGTGAAAACTATAATCTGGGTGACAGCGCATGGAACCTTTATCGTAATCGTGCAGAGGGACATAATGTTCTTGTAATTAACCCTGATAAAAGCGGCGGACAGCTTCTCTCCGGAGATGCTGTAGTGGATCGCTTTGAAAGCAATTCCGGATGTGCACTTGCTGTGATAGACATGACCTCGGCATATGTTGACAAAGCATCAAGCGTGAAACGCGGATATAAACTTACCAATGGTCGTTCTATGATAATCATTCAGGACGAAATTCACACTAAAACACCATCGGAAATATATTGGTTTATGCACACAGACAGAGATATTACAGTTGCAGATGACGGAAAGAGTGCAAAAATAGGCGGTAAATACAGAGATATGTATGTATATCTGTTGGATGAAACTGCAGGAAGTTTTTCTGTTATGGATGCTGTTCCGCTTCCGACATCTCCCAATAATCCAAAGCAGAACTTAAATCTTGGATTTAAAAAGCTGGTTTTCCATGCAGAAAATGTTACTGATTTGACAATACCTGTTGCATTTTCGTTTGGTATACCGGGAATGAGTATAGAAGATATGTACACTCCGGAGGTAGAGCCTCTTGATGAGTGGACTTTAGATGCGGCAATATCAGGCGAAGCACCTAAGCTTGAAGAGATTACAATAAACGATACAACAATAGAAGGCTTTGATTCTGATGTACTCAGCTATGTGTATCGTGTTAAAGACGGAGAACCGATGCCTGAGATTAGCGGTAAGTCAGACAGCGGAAATGTTACTGTTAAAATGCCCGAGGAGCTTCCCGGTTATGCAGTAGTAGTTGTAGCCTCTAAGGAGGATGAGAATTTTAAAAACAGTTATGTGATTCGCATTGATAAAGAAATTCTTACCAAAGGTCCTGCAGGCACAAAGCAATTGAGTATATCCGGTGTTGAGGCAAGCAGTGTCCCGCAACCCGAAAATATTCCAATGAATACCCTTGACGGACATCTGGATACCCGTTGGTCAGCATATGGCAGAGCTGATATTGTATACGATCTTGGCAATTCGTATAAAATTTCACATGTTGGTCTTGCAGTATATCAGGATGCGAGTCAGGATGGTAGACGACAGTATTTTGATGTATATGTGTCGGAAGACGGAGAAAACTGGAACTTCTGTTACAGCGGCGAAACATCCGGAGAAACGCTTGAAAAGGAAGTCTTTCCAATCACTCCTCAGCTTGGAAGATACATAAAAATTGATTGTAAAGGAACTTCTGTCGGAAATTGGAACTCAGTTACCGAATTTGCCGCATATGGACCCGAAAATCAATAAAATATAATTAAGGGGTATTGTATGATAAAGAGAACAATAATTTTGCTTCTTTGTTTTATACTGCTTGTCACAACATCATTTGTATTGGCAGAGGGGGTGCCGGTTTTAAATCATTGCAAAGATATTTTGTGCGAACAAAACTTCAATAATTACATCGGCGGTGTGCCGGATGGTTTTGTGCAGCAGATTATACAGGGGAATGGAGTATCAGCTGAAATAACAGCCGTAACCGGGAATGATTCTACATCTGCCATAATGATAAATAACACTGATTGCACCTATAAGCTTCAACATGCAATTGAGGCTGATGGTTGCAAAGCTATCGAAGCCGGCTTTGAAGTTCGGTTATCTGATTTTGACAGCGAAAAATCATTTTACATTTGCGATGTTAATAATACAGAGGCGGAGCTCATAACGTTCCGCCCAAATGGTACACTGCGTATCGGAAGTAATAACGTTAAGGCATATCAGTTTACGTATTCGACCGATAAGTGGTATAGCATATCTGTTACCTATTGCTTTGATAATGGTCTATTGAAGGCAAATATAACAAGTGATACCGATGATGTCATACTGTATGGCAGTATTGATACGGCTATTTCAGATATATGCTCCATTTCATTTGTAAGCTCTGATCCGGACGGCGGCGAAATTACATCATTTTCCATAGACAATTTGCTGGTAAAAGGAAGCGATCCCATTTATCCTGCGTTGAGCACCGAGGAATACTTCACAGAAACCTTCGATGGTCCGCAAACTGCTCCTGACAGAACTTGGAAAATACAAACCCACGATGAGGTGTCTAATGCATATATTCGGGACGAAGCAGACGGTGGTGGTCTCGCACTTGTATCTTACGGTAAAATGATGGAGCTTGTAAAAATATATTCAACCGATGCTTCTTATTATATGGAACTGTCTATATATTTTGCCGATACAAATTCGTCCCATGTCATTGCCGCAAGGGGATATGAATATAATTCGCAAACTCTGACGAGCGAAATTCCTATCATTACATTCAGTTCAGCCGGGAAGGCAACTGTAGGAAATGGTGGAGATAGATTTAGCTATAGTCCAGGTCGATGGTATGATTTGAAAATTAAGGTACACAATTCAACCGGTGCAATTGAAGTGACTCTTTGTGACGGAGATAACTTGACAATGTATAGTGGTATAATGTCAAAAGCTCTGCATCGCACAGCTCGGATATATGTGTATAATCTGAATTTTTCATCTGCGTCGCAATCAGAGTTCATAATAGATAATTTCAGTATATATCAGGCTGAAGATTTTGATTCACTTCCTAAAAACGGTGCCCAAAATGTAAGCACTGATGTTGGTGAAATAATTATTAATTTTCATGGTAATATATCAAAGATTGGATCTATTCTTCTGAATGGTTCGCTAAGCGGTATTAAGGATATTACAGTAAGCGGTAAAAATCTTATTATAAGTTTGTATCAGCTTGAACCCGGCAAGGAATACATTCTTTCATTCTCCGGAGTGCTTGATAACAACAATTATTATAAAAACGGAAGAATTAAGTTTAAAACTATGAATGAAGTATATATATCTCAGCTCGGTTATCGAAATAACACAGGCAATTTTGAGGTGTTGTCTTCGGGAGAATTTAGTACTTATTTTACCGCTTGTTCAGAAACCGATGAAAATATAATGATTTATTCGGCGCTTTACTCACGCGATGACAAAAAACTTTTGGCGTTAAATATTAAGGAAACACCCTTGACTTCTTATGAAAAAGAATATGAACTATATATGGAACTCCCGGAGAATAATGGGGATTATATATATAAAATGGGAGTGTGGACATCTGAGCTAAAGCCGCTTTCGTATAAAGTGCCTACTGTATATCATAGACCAAGCGGAGCGAAGGTTCTTGCTGACATAGCATCAGTTACTCCCCGTAATTCGCATCCTCGTCTTTATGTTAATAGAGAAGGATTAAATTCTATAATTAGCAGAGTGGGCAGGGAAGGCCTATATAAACAAAGTTTTGAAGATTTTATATCTAAAGCTGATAGACTTTTGACCGAAGCTCCTCTTGAATATAATCTTTATGATGGAATAAGACTTCTCGCAATTTCGAGAGAAATCAGGGATCGGGTAGAGATACTTGGCTTATCATATGCTCTTACTAAAAAAGAAGCATATGCCGAAAGAGTTTATGAAGAACTCGCAAATGCTGCATCGTTTGCAGATTGGAATCCGTACCACTTCCTTGATACGGCTGAGATGCTTGCAGCATTTGCAATAGGATATGACTTTTGCTACGACTATATTTCCTCCGACCCAACTAAAAAGGCGGTTATAGTGAATGCAGTGCAAGCCAAGGGATATGAACCGCTTTTCGACGACTATCTTGACCGCAGCAGAACAAGAACATATAAATGGACTCTTACAGACCAGCCGGACAATTGGAACATTGTGTGTAACGGCGGAGGCATTATGGCAGCGATAGCTTTTGCGGAAGAACTACCTGAATATAGTGAACAGATTTTCAATTATGCACTTCCTCTTTTGGAAAAAGCCGTCAACAGATATGCTCCCGACGGTGCCTGGTTTGAAGGTGTTTCATATTGGCATTATTCCACCAAATATTTTTGTGATATCCTCTCAGCTCTCAACACTGCTGCAGGCACAGATTACGGATTTTCGAAAATCAGTGGTTTGGATAAAACCGGATACTATGTTTTTGGAATGACCGGCGGTGACGGAATATTTAATTTCTCGGACTGCTCAGACAATTTGATTTGCGCAAGAGAAAACTTTTATCTTGCCAATATCTTTGATGATGTAAATCTTGAAAATTTGCAATATAAGTTTATGACTGAATGTGGATATATGCTTGGCTTTAAAGGGCTTTTGTGGTATGACGGTGACTATAGCACGAATACGGGTAATATTGCGCTTGATAATTACTATCGTGATACCGAGGTATGCTCTATGCGTTCATCATATGAATCCGACCAGACCTTTGTTGCATTTTCTGCAGGCAGAAACGATGTTCCCCATTCGCATCTTGATGTAGGTAGCTTTGTTATTGATATTAAGGGTCAAAGGTTTGCCTGTGACCTTGGCAGTGAAAACTACAATCTTCAAACAACATATGAATGGGAACCATATCGTAAACGCGCAGAAGGTCACAACACTCTTGTTATCAATCCGGACATTAATCCTGACCAAAACGATGTTGCCGACACAGTAATAAATAGGTTTGATTCATCGGATGATGGTGCTGTAGCGGTGTGCGATATGACTCAGGCATATCAGGATGATGCTAAAAGTATTTTGCGAGCAATCAAGCTACACAATAACCGTCAGGCAGTTCTTGTGCAGGATGAAATAAATTGTTTGCTCCCGTCTGATGTATGGTGGTTTATGCATACACAGGCAGATGTAAGTATTTCTGATGATGGCAAAACAGCAACACTTACAAAGGGAGGTGTTACCGTATATGCCAGACTTCTGAGTGGTGACGGTAGTTTTTCGGTAATGGATGCGCAGCCGCTTCCAACATCGCCGCAGAATTCTTCGCAAAATGCAAACACTACTTATCGAAAGCTTGCCATTTGCTTCGAAAATGTAGAAAATTTGACAATTGCAGTGGAGTTTACGCCGTCAGAATACGCTGGTCAAACATCTCAGATTATTCCAATAGAAAATTGGCAATGAAAAATATATAAGGAGGTATAAGACGTATGAGATTAAAAAGAATTTCTACTCAGCTTCTTGCAATTTTGATGATGCTCTTATTTTGCATTCCAAATGTATGTGCAAGTGATGTTGTTGCATATACTGACTTTGAAGATTGGACAACCGGAGTTAAATCACCGTGGACATTGAGAGGTTATAGTGCATCTGTTGCAGATACCGAGCGTGGAAAAAGTCTGATGCTGACAACATCAAGAGAAAGTGCAAACGAATTTTTTTACAATTTTACAGCGACTGCCAGTGCTACAAAGTCAATTCTGCTTCATTTTTCTACAAACTTTGCGGATATGAACGGTAGCCGACAAATATATGTCAAAAGCTCTTCGGCTGAATATATTATCGCGACATTTACTAACGAAGGCAAAGTCAAAATCGGTAGCTCAAACGTTGATGGAATGACCTTTGTAACCGGAAAGTGGTATGACATAGTTATTATTTATGTACCGTCTACAGGTGAAGTAAGAATAGCAATGAATGATTCGGGTACTAAAGTATCCGGCAGCGGTAATTGTGCGAGAAGTGAACAGAGAGGAATAACAAGGGTAAATTTTTATATTTTTAAGACCGTAAACCCGTCAAAAACCTATTTAGATGATGTGTATGTGGGTGCATTTGATTATATTCCTGCTTCGTTTACATCGTCATCGGGCGAAAGATATGATTTTGAAGATTATACGGCAAGTGATGGGATAACACCACCCACCAAATGGACATTTGCTAATGGCGAGGAAGGAAAAGCATTTGGCGTAAGTGATGCAGACACCTATGGAAATGCAGTCAAGCTGGTGAGTGACGGAACTAAGGCTTTTGAATTGGTAAGGAATATACCAAGTCCATATCTTACGGGCAAAAGCACTATAGAGTTTGACATTAAGCGATCAGAAGGTTCAGGAGTACAAATAGGCATAAGAGGATACAACGCGGAAAATACATTAAAGAAGGATTTGTTCTTTGTCAAAATGTTGGCGAACGGAAAGCTGACTGTAGGCGATGCAAGTGTAACGCTGAGCCCGGATGTTTGGTATAGATTTAAGATAAATTTTGATACTGAAGCGGGAACATGCAGTGTTGCTGTTAATGGAAATGATGTAGATTTCACTTCGACTATGCCGATTCCGGGTGATGTTGTGTCAGTGTCACGATTTGATATCTACACACCAAGCAGCAAAACAGCTACCTACACTCTTTGGGTGGATAATGTATACATAGGTACTGAACAAAAATTTGGTGTTTGCGACATAAATCCCAATTATGATTTGGTGAGTGCATCGACAGACAGTATAACCGTCACTTTTAATGGTAGCATTAATGCACAAGATCTTTTGGGGGCAAAATTTATGCTCAATGGCACAGAGTCATATTTTAACGGATATGAGATCGATAATGACAAAGTGATTCTTGATCTTGCAACACCTTTGGATTTTGGAAAGTTTTATGTGTTTGAGGCCATAGGTCTTGGCAACGAGAATTTGTCTGTGGCAGGAAGCTTTCTTACGAATAAGCAGACTGTTTTATACAATCATAATTTAACAACGGATTCCTCGTCGGTAGTTGGAAACATAAGTGCCTATTCTACCGATGAAGAATCATATGATATCACACTTTTATTGGCAATTTATAACAAGGAAACAGGAGAGATGATTGATCTTACTGCTTCTAAGGATGTGTTTGGAGGTGAGCAGACAGATATTTATGTAAGTCTTCCCCTACCGGAAGATGCCGGGGTCTACGAGGCCTGCTTATTTGTTTGGGATGGAGTTGATACAATGCAGTCATTGTCAGCTCCGATGATTATTGAAATAAAATGAAAGCGAGGATAATGAAATGAAAAAAATTATTAGTTTTTTACTGAGTGCAGTACTGGTATTATCTCTTCATACCACACTCTCTTTTGCTTCGGGCGACAGCACGATATTATCACTTCAGGATTTTTCTCATCTTAATGAGGGAACGAAATATACCGAAGGCAATGTAGATGCAAACGGATGGCAATGTAATGGCACATATAATAATGAATATCAGCAGTCTGCGGAGATTGTTTCCGAGGGCGGAAACAATGTGGTTAAAATATCTAATCACGCTTACATTGCAGAATTCCTTAATGACAAAGTTAAACCTAATGCTGATACCGGCATAATCAATGTTGATTTCCGAATTAAAATGGCTGACAAGAATTCCGCAAAGAAAATATATTTTAAGGGTGAAACAGGCGGGGAATTTGATATTGTAATGTTTGCAAGCGGAAGTGTATATATCAAAGATTTCACAACTCCAAGCACTCCAAAACCTATAACGGTATCCGGCTTTACATGGACAGAGAACCAATGGATAGATGTAAATATTCAATATCAGATGGCAGAGGGATATGTTAAGCTTACTCTGGATAACGGAAGTGAAAAAAAATCACGTTGTATAGATACTAATGCTATTATTACAGGCTTATATCGATTGAAATTTGTATCAAATTCGACCGGAAATGCGAATGCCTCAACAACATTTTATCTGGATGATGTGAGTGTGACAGGTTTGGGTAATAGTTTTACTGTGGAAAATCATGATTTCAATGATTGCAGTACCACAGATTCGACAGTTACAGGCTTTATTGCGAGTCAGACAAGCACTATTAACCCCGAAATCAGCTATGTAAGCCGCAGTGCAGATGATATGGCACTCAAGGTTGGGGTTCCCGGAAATGGTGGTTCTTGGAGATACTGGCAAATAACAAGATCTATGAGTGGCATCAAATTCACTAATGACTGTGTACTTCTTGAAGCAGAAACCTTTTTCCCTGATAAACTTATAGAACGTATCTTTTGCGTAAGAACTACTGAGGGTGGTCAGACACCCATTGTAAGTTTTACAACTTCCGGTACAGTTAAGATTGGTAACGATGCAGCTTTTAGTTCTAATGTGTATAAATACAGAATTGGTGAAGATGCTCCGTGGTATTCAATCAAGGCATATTTACAGCTTTCCACAGGAAAGGTGAGAGCTGAAGTTAATGATGGTATGGAAAACAAGGTGCTTTACGGTACAATAAAGACTAACACTAAAACAGGCAACAGTTCTGTAAGTGCTGTTACCGGTATGGACCTTCTTGTTCAGGGAAGTGCGAATAGTACCGTATATAACTATTATGACAATATCAAGCTTTCATCATATGCGGTTGCCGAATCTGATTTCTTCACACCAAAATTCACTTATACCTTTGATGATGTTACAACACTGAACGATAATCGTGTAGATTATTTTCAAAATAATAACGGTGGTTGGTACACTCAAAATGCAAGAGCTGATGCTCAGAGCCAAGATTATAATGCAACAGCTGTCGGCACTGAAATCGATGGCAGAAAAGCATTGAAGGTTACCACTGACGGTACAACGGCATTTGAGCTTATGAATGGTATTCCGGCTAACAAAATCACAAGATATACTCTTGATGTTAAAACCGATGATACCTCATATATGATTATTGCGGCACGTGGTTTCAATTCGAAAGGAAGCATGGTTAATAGTCTTGGATATTTACTTAAAATTAATAATGGAAAGGCATATACCTTAGAGGATGCATACATTGGTGAGGTAGATTCCGGTGTATGGCACAGAATAGCTTTGGAGTTTGACCTGACAGCAGGAACTTATACAGCCAAAGTAGTTAATCTTGACGACAACACAGCCTATACTTCGGAGCGTATTTCCATTCCAAATGATTTGAGAAACATTACAGTTGTTGAATATTATATTCCCCGTACAGCTACAACAGTATATATGGATAATGTTTCCTATGGTCAGGCAACTACATTCGCATTGTTATCTGATACGGCAGACGGTTCAGAAGTTGATGCGGCAAAGGGTGTTGAAATTTTGACCACAGCAGGAATCAATCCTGCCGAAAGTATAATTACTTTTGCAGGTTCAGAAACAACAGCATGGATAGATGCAAACGGATTTAACAGTGCTAATATCCGCTATCTTGATCCAAATACCGAATATACTGTTGATTACACCTTGACAAACATGTTTGGTGAATCAGTAACAGACAGCATTACATTTACTACATCCGAAAAAGGCTATGGTCTTTCTGAAATAGCACTTTCAGATGTTGAAGGTGGCAAGAGTGCATCTGTAAGCGGAAGACTTCGAAAGGGAGAAACTGCACAGCTTATAATTGCAGTATATGATTGTGTTAACACACCCGAACTTATTAGTACTAAATTAGAATCTGTTGAATGCAGTGTGGAAGATAAGACATTTACAGTAACTGTTGATGCCGATGCAAATAATACTGTTAAAGCATTTCTCTGGGACGGTATGACACCGCTTAAAAGTTGTGCAAAATAATTCAATTTGATTGTGTTTTATTTGGAGGTTTATTTATGAAAGAAGATGCAACAAGAATTTTGATGAGACATGAGGGTAATCCGGTTTTGCATGCGGTGCGATTGCTGATGAAGAAAAAGATGAGCTTTTGCTTTATTATGATGCTTGTGACAATTATATATGCCGTGCAGATGCTAAACTTTCAGAGCTTGTAGACGCTTGCATTAGGGGTCTATAATATAGTTTTATTATATATAAACATAAGGAGGAATAAATACATGAAGAAACACATAATTCTTATGTTGCTTGTCATATGTTCCTGTATTCTATTTCCGGTATTGGCTTTTGCTGATGCAGATATTAATTATGATTCCGACACACTTTATTTAAGTGTGTCGGGAACGTTTGAAAATTCAGCCGGAAAGGCTGTAACCCTTCAAGTTATAAAACCTCATAAAACAGAGGTTGATGTATTATCTGCATCCATAGATGATTTGAAAAATGTTTTTGCAAACATAAAGGAAACCAAATGCGATGCAAGCGGAATTTACAGTTTTACTCCGTTTAAAATCAGCGGTGATTCAGGATATTACAGCCTGAGAATATGCGCGACCGGCAGTGATCCTCAATATTTTGAAAAAGCATTTTTATACATTTCTCCGACATTTGAATCTGACACTCTGGAAAAGTTTTGCAATCCCGACATTTCTGAGGATGAACTTGCAGACTATTTGTGTGACGGGAGTGAAATCCTTCAAATTGAAGAATTTGCTGCGTATAACGAAGAAGAACGTGCGGAAATAATCAGACTTTGCACCAGAGAAGCAAACAATATTAATGATATAAAAAATAAAATTGACTGTGCAATTGTGGCATATACAATAAAAAACAGCGAAAACTCTTCGGATATCACGGATGTTTTATCAAAATATTCGGATTCTCTTAAAGCACACTGTTTAGCATATCCTGTTTTTGAAACTATGGACAGGGATGGAAAAAAAGAAGTTTCGGAAAGATTATATTCGGATAAAGCTTTTGAATCGGCAGACGAAATGCTTGCAAAATTGGGTGATACTCTAATATTTTCTGCAATATACACAATGGATAATTATATGCAACTGGAAGCTGTTCTTGAAATTGCCGAACAGTGGTTTGGCGGTGACTATTCCTGTTATTTTGATTTAAAATCAAAGAAAACGGCAGCTCTCAAAATTATCGGCAAGAACTATGACGACAAGAAAGAACTTGAAGAAGCCGTAAAAAAAGCGGTGGACAGCTCAAAAAAAGATAATGATAACAGTGGTGGAGGTTCGTCATCGTCATCGTCGACGTCATCTTCTACAATTTCAGTACCGGTTAGTGTGCCGTCAACTCCTGATGTTTCATCTCCGGAACCCCCTTTGGCAGAAGCAGATAATTCTTTTTCGGATATGAATGATGCATTATGGGCAAACGAAGCGGTAAATTATCTGTGTGATAAAGGCATTATAAACGGGATGGATGATTCGCACTTTGCTCCGAATCAATTGGTAACCCGAGAACAGTTTGCAAAAATGCTTGTTGAGGCTTTTGCCAAGGTTGATTTGGAAAGCGTATCGAGTTTTTCAGATTGTCCGGTTAATCATTGGAGCTCACCTTACATTTCTAGTGCGTTTAAATTTGAATTTGTAAAAGGAATATCCGATTCTGAGTTTGGCTTTGGAAGGAATATAACCCGTCAGGATATGGCGGTTATGCTCTGTCGAGCTGCAGAGTATGCCGGATACAAATTCGAAAGATTCAGTAACATTTCTTTTGCCGATGAAAGTATTATTTCGGATTATGCCCTGGATTCCATAAAGACTTTATCTGAAGCCGGCATAATTAACGGCATGAATGACAATAATTTTGCACCTTTTGAGAGTGCGACACGTGCTCAGGCTGCGAAGATGATTTATGAAGTTATTGTTAAGGGGGTTTGAGTTAAATGAAACATGTGAACAAATATGTTGCTCTTGTTGTTGCATGCATTTTTATGATTGGATGTGTACCTGCGTTTGCAAGGGAAACGTCAAATTCAAGTGATTTGTCTGCTCAAACTTCTTTGTTGAACGACCTCGGACTTATGCCTGCAGATTATGAGAAATATGACATGAACAAGGAACTCAAAAGAGGTGAATTTGCATCTTTTGTAGTAAAACTTGCAGGAATAGAACAAATATCCGTTGGCGAAGGACGTAGTCCGTTTAAAGATGTTGATGAGAATCATAATTATTGCAATCAGATTTTACTCGCAGACAGCTATGGCTATATGACCGGTACAGGGGATGGGCTGTTTAATCCTGATGCTAAAGTTACATATCATCAGGTAGTAAAAATTGTCATGTCAATTATGGGATATGATGACCTGGCAAGCGTTTCGGGCGGATATCCCTATGGTTATCTTTCGCTGGCAAGTCGAATAGGCTTGCTTAAGGATGTCAACACTTCTGGTGACGGTACTAAAATAACATACGGTGAGATTTTAAAGATTATTTACAATATGCTTGATGCTCATGCACTTAAACTTGTGGGCATTAATAGCGAATCTGCCATACTGTCTCAAAGCGATACCGATACCTTCCTCAGGGTTGTGCACAATATCACTAAGTGTTACGGTGTTTTAAATGGAACTCGCTCAATGCTATCCGCAGATATGCCAATGCTTTCGGAAAATGAGGTTTTAATCGATACCAAAGTATATAAACTGGCAAATGAAAATGATTATTCTCATTATTTTGGATATAACATTGAATACTATCTTGATTCAGATGGTAAAGTTGTCGCCATAAGTGATATTGAAAGTGAATCGTACAAAATGGATGTATCCTTTGATGATGTGACAGATTTTTCCTATGAACAAATCGTATATTACTATGGTGATAAAGAAAAAAAGATAAACTTTTCCACCGATACAGATTTTATTCAAAACGGATTCCCTAAGGTAGTATCATCTTTTGATGATATATTAAAAAAAGATGGTAACTTAACTCTTATCTATACCGATTCAGATTCTAGTCCTGATCTTGTTTGTATCAATACTGTTGATAATTATGCGGTAAAAGGCATAGATACAAGTAAGGAAAAGATATATGATATGTATTCTTCAAAATGTTTTGACTTGTCAAAGCTTGAAAGCTACAGTTTTTCAAATGAATTTGGAGTTCAAATGTATTTGGACGAAGTTGGAGAATATGATGTTATTTCAATAATAACAAATGGTGACGGAAACAGTGCCCGGCTTGTTTATTCAAACACCGAAATTGATGGGACTATTGAATCTGTAAAGGTTGGAACGCCTTCGTATATCACTATTGACGGTACGAATTATCGAGCTTCTTCCGGCTTTTCGTCAGAAGCAGCTAAGCTTAAGTCGGGTGATTCTGGTATATTTGTTTTTGATATTTATGGCAATATTGCTTCTTATATACCAAATTCCGGTAAGTATGAGTATGGCTATATTATGGCAGGGCGCAAAAGCGTGGGATTAGAGCAGAATGTGACTGTTAAGCTACTTTCTCAATCGGGAGAAATTATTGAGACAATGTTGTCTGACAAAGTGATATTAGACGGAAAATCTTGCAAGGCTCAAGATGTCGCAGATGCTGTATGCTCTGCTCAACTTGTCAGATATTACAAAGTAGCCGGTAAAATCAAAGGGATTGATACCCTCAGCTATGGTGACGGCGGATCCGCTGATTCTCTGTTTGCCATGTATAGCGGATATAATGACGATAAAACAAAAAAGACAAGTCTTATTTGGAATAGCCGACAGAAAATATTAGGCATGAAATTGCCTGTTAGTTCAGGAACAACCATATTTTGTGTACCATCGCAATACTCCGGAAATGAAAAGGATTATGTTGTAAAATCATACTCATCTTTTGTTCAGGATAGAAGCTATTATGTTAATGCATATGCCTCCGAGCAAGATGCACATGTTGCTGATGTTCTTATTATGTACGATGTCGGAGGCAAGGGCAATATTAATAAAAACACGCCGTTTACCGTTGTGGATAGTATCTCACTCGCGTTAAATGAAGATGGAGACAGTTGTTACAAGTTGCATGGTTATCGTAACGGTGCTTACGTAGAAAACCTGATTGAAGATGCTTCAATAATAGATAACCTTATGTCTATTAATCCTGATTTACCCGATACAGTTCATAAGCTGGGTTGCGGAGATGTAATAAAAGCTTTTGTTGATGATTATGGTGTAATAACAGAGATTAATTTACTCTATGATTATAAAGCAAACATTTTGTCCGACAACACCACCGTGGGAGCGAGTGCAGGTAAGGAATTGAGAATGCTCAAAACAAATGCATATTCGATGAAAAATGGGATTATAAAGCTTACCCAAAACAGTCTCACTACTTCGGGCATTGAGCTTGATGTAAGTGAAGTTGAACTGATTAACGGAAGTCTTTATACGATATATCGTTACAATGCAGAAAAAGGTTCGGGAAAAATGGAATTGGCATCACTCGGGGATATAGTAGATTACAAAACCTCAGATACCGGATTCAGTGAAATTATTTTGTGTGCACAATATAATAATCCGGGTATATTAATTGTAAGGTGAAGATAGACAACTTATGAATAAAACTAAAAATAAATCAATTACACAGGAGGTATAAATATGTTTGATGCTACAAAGGTTCTAATACCATTCCCTAAGAAAATTGAAGATAAAAAGAAAGATGTGGTAATAGGTGTTACCAATAATCCTTATTATGTTCTTGAAGCAAACGGGGAAGGATTTGTTTTTGAAGAAGCCATAAAGCTTTTCAGAACAAAAATGACAGAATGTGCTCTTATAGATGGAGATAGTGGACTTCCTTCGTATGAGATTGTGCTTAACCTTACGGAAGCAGGTGGCGATATCGCAGGAAAATCAGAGGCCTACACCCTGCACATTGATTCGCAGGCGGCAATTGTAACAGCCGGTGATGAAGCGGGCATATTCTACGGTGTAACAACTCTTGTTTCTCTCATACATATGGATGGGGACAATGTATGTCTGCCGATTCTTGATATTGTGGATTACCCGGATTTCAAAGAAAGAGGTCAATACCTGGAGTGCAGATACGGAAGTGATTTTCTGACACTCGATGATTATAAAAAAGCCGTAGATTATTTTGCATCTATTAAGCAAAACACTCTTACAATTGGGCTCTACGGATGTTGGGATGTTCAATATGACAAAAAGAGGGCAGAGTATCTGTATATTCCGTTTAAAAAATATCCTCAGCTTAAAACTCCAAGAGATATTAAGTATTATTCTGTTAGTGAGAGAAAATGGATTTACCGCAAAGATGTTCTTCCCGAAATGTTTGAAAAGGACTATTTCGCTGAGCTTGTAGAATACGGATTAAGCAAGAATGTTAAAATAAGACCGCTTTTTAATTCCCTTGGTCATAACACACTTCTTCCGCGTATGTTTCCTGAAATATCAGCTAAGGATGAAGACGGTACTCCTCGCTCATATGGTTTTTGTACAAATAACGAAGATTTATATAAACTAATGTTTGACCTCTACGATGAAATAATTGATCGTTATATGAAGCCCTATGGTATTGATTCAATTCATATAGGTCTCGACGAGGTGTGGGCAACAAAAGGATTATATGAGCATGATATGGCAAGGTCTGTTTCTCCGTATTGTCAGTGCGAAAAATGTCGTGGTATAGAGCATACAGAGCTTATCATTAATTATATGATAAAGCTTTGTAAGTATTTGAAATCACGTGGAATGAAAAGCGTGTATGTATATCATGATATGCTCTTTAACAATGGTAATTTCATAAATGAAGATCTTAAACAAAGGTTTATTAAAGAGGATATATATGATGTAGTTGTTTTTGACTGGTGGGGATATCGTCAGGACGAGGATCAGGTTTTTCATGGTAATTTTTCAAAGATTAACTCATTGTTCCGTTCGGTGATAAAGCCTACAACAGGCTATTATCACTGGCTATTCCCCAGTCAGGTTAACGGTAACATTAAAATATTGACAAAAAGAGCCAAAGAGCTGGGATATGAGGGTGTAGGTGCATACAGTTCATTGGAGGAGTGCTTTGACAAAAGCTATAAATATTGTGCTGATTTATCGTGGAATGCAGACTCCGCTGATGACGATGCCGGTTTTGAAGCAAGATACATAAATTCTGTCTTTGGTATTGATGCCGATGATGTAGCTGAAATTATGCCGCTAATGAATGACTTAATGTATAGTGATGCCGGAAGTTATGGAGTAATGAGGACACTGAGCTACTATTTTTACGGATACTTTGATCCGAATAAGGTATATCCGAGCAATTTTCCGGGCGAAGCCTTTGCCACAATCAAAGCCAACTATGATGAATTTACTCAGGAATATAAAAAGCGTTATGATTATGCCGTGAAAGCTCTCGATGTGCTTGATTCAATAAATCCGAGCCATATGTGCGATGTATGGCGGCTTATTGCTACTCAATACAAGGTAGTGATTGATGTATTCCTTAGTCTTATGGATCTTGAATCAAAATGCAACGATGCTTCAGTTGATGAAAAAGAAATCGTGACAGAAATCAAAAGACTTATCCGGGACATGGAAAAGTTAATGAAAATGGCGGAAGATGTGCGTATTAAAGCAAATCAATATATATTTATACGAAATCTGGAAATTTTAAGACTTTCTTTGGTAGATCTTTTGCGTTATGCTCAAACCGAGATCGCAGAGGGAAGATATCCAAAGTTTGATGTGTGTGATATGTCCTCGATGAGGTGTGGAGCAAGTAAATTTTTGGCATAATGGTAGCCGAAGCAACCATCTTTATAGTTGATTGCTTCGGCTATATTATTAAACTTATTTTTACATAGAGTGGTGTTTAAAATATGGAAACTCAATATATAACTAAATTAAGATGTCACCCGCCGCCTATAGAGGCGGGTGACATCTTAATTTAGTTATATTTTTAAGCAAATAACGGATACAATTCCGCAAAGCAGTGCGAGCATCTGATTGTATTTCAATCTTTCTTTGAAAATCACCGTTCCGAAAATCACGGTTGCCAAAATTGTTCCGGCCGATATGGCCGGATACATAACAGATGCGTTTTCATAGCCGGCAAGGGCTATTGAAGAGTAATTCGCCGCGGCGTTTGCTATTCCCGATAAAGCCGCGTATCTTTTGCCCTTTATTGTTTTATATGCTTTAGGCTTTGTTGCTTGTAAGCCGACCGCCAAGAAAATAATACTGCATACAAGCATTGCGAACAGCATAAATTCGGAGCAATACCGACCCGGATATTTTATTTGATGCATTTTTTGCAGCACGGAGCATAATCCGTTGCACGCAAATGTGGCAAACACAAAAATTTCCCACTTTAAGCTTCTGTTGTTCATTTTTTTCGTCTTATCCGAAACGCCGCCGGATATGTTAACAGAAACAATTGCCAAGGCGAGAAAAACAAAGCCCGCACACTTAACCGCGGTTATTCTTTCTCCGCAGAACACAATACCGTAGATTAGCGGAAATATTACAGAAAAAGAAACTATCAAGCTTGTCAGCGACAGCGGGCCGAGACTTAACGCTTTATATCCGCAGTACATCGACATACACAAGCATATACCGTATAAGCCGCCGTATATGACCGCATCTGTGTTAAAGCTGAATTTCCATATACTTATCCCTCCAAATAGAATAAGCGCGGAAAAGGTTTTGATGGTATTGAATGCCGCAGCATTGTCACTTGTCTTGTTAAACCACTTGACCGATGCGGATTGGATGACGGAAAATGTAATTCAATAAGCGGCAAAGCCGCGTCATTCAACGTTTTCAGTGGGAGATTGAACTCCCACTGAAAAAATTAAATGTCACCCGCCGCCTATAGAGGCGGTGGACATCTTAATTTAGTTATAATTATATAAAAAATCGCTATCATGTGATTATCCCTATTTCGCATTTAGCCCAACCGGCTTTTTTCCAGTCTCCCTCGGCAAAATACGTTTTTCTCATTATTGCGGCTGTTTTCAGGGAATAAGGTGTCATATCCGGCACAACATCATCTTCCCAGCACGAAATGGCGCATCTTGTAACGTATGGCATACCCGATGACAGCGTGTGCCATGTTGTGTGCATTATCCCATATAATTTGTGATTTTTTGCAGTATTAATACATGCATCACTGAAGCTTGTGCCATGATCCCACGGACAAATGATAACATTAAAGCTGCTGTTTGTCAAATTCACGGACGTCTGTATCGGATATTCGTCCGAACAATATTGCCAGTCACCTATTATTATGTTTTTGTCTATTCCGGACTGCATATATTTCTCACATTCCTCGTTCGGTGCAAAAGCCGCATATGAACCTTTATAATTTTGGTTTTTGTGCAACAGCATATCTCCCCACATTATGGTTTTCCTTCCGTCCGCCAGAAGCTCGTTGCTTATTTCGTTTATGTAATCACAAATCTTATCCATACTGTTTTTTGAGTAAGAAAAACCGTATGCCTCGTCACAGCCTATGTGGAAATATTCACCATTTCCGCAAAGCTCTTCAAGCTCACTGCGGACATTTTTCAACAAATTCCTGACATCATATCTTTCTATGTTCCATTTCCAACCATCCTCGCTGAACATATAATACAGGGACGGGTTTTGATCTAAAACAACGTGCTTGCCGTGCATTACCCTGCTCGACGACGCATGACCCCAATGATTGAACATTGGGATTACCTCCAAACCAATATCATTTGCTTCCTTAATAATCGGGTGTATTTCTTCTTTTGAAAATGCATGAGGCCATGATAATTCCTTTAAGCAATCATATTTAAGCATTCCCCAAAATTCAAGAACGATATGCGAATACTTAAGTGCACCTGCTGTTCTTATAAACTTTTTTAATTCCCAAAGCTCGGTATCGGGGAATACGCAAAAATGCACCATTCTGCGTGCGACAAGGGGACTTTCCTTTAGCTCGCAGTATTCTATTTCCAAATCACCGGTATAAGGATTTGTTTCTATGCAGTCCAAAAGGGTCATAAAACCGTAAATGAGATCCTTTTGATTGCCTGCCGTAATACATACGCCTCCGGGCTCAACATTAATGGCATATGCGTAATTGTCGAGAGTCGGCTTCTCCGCTGTACCGATACGGAAAATCATCTCCGGCGCATTTTTAATATTAAGCTTTGAGCTTCGGTAAGTGAATCCATTCCAAAATTCTTTCAATATCGGTTTATTGAGAATTTTGTTTGCTTCCGCTGAAACATTTCTGCTTATTACAAAGCGTCCCGATCTGATTTTTTTTGATTCGTGATTAAATGTCATGGTTATCGCCTCTTTTTTACAACTTAGTTTTTTAAAATTATACATGATTTTGTTTGGAGACTCAACTGTTTATTCAATCAAAAGGGTTGACTTTTCAATCATTTTATCATATGATACATATGGGTGGTTATAATGATATATAATTTTGATAATTTATCCTTTCAAATATTGACAATAAGTCAATTTAATCATAATCCCGGCTACTTTCGCATCAAGGGCCGTCCGTATGCCGCACTCAGCTTCAGAACAAACGGAAGTGGATTTTTCGATATTAATAACACACATCTGAACTCGAAACCGGGTGATATAATGTACATTCCGGCGGAAGCCGATTATAATGTTACATACACCGGTGGGGAAAGTATTGTTGCTCATTTTATTAACTGCAATTATAACGTTCCCGAACAAATAACTGTTGAAAACAGTGCCTTTTTGCATATAAAATTCAAGGAATTACTTGACAACTGGCAAAGCCACCGGCAACATAACGATGCAAAAGCTTTGATTTTCCGGATTTTACAATCTGTTGCGGATATGAAACTCAAGCAGCATTCGGATTGTAATTTTGAAAAATGCATCGCATATATCAACGATAATTTCTGTAATCCGGATTTGAAAATACCGGATATTTGCCGCATCGGTCATATGAGCGAGGCTACTCTCAGACGTAAATTTATGATGTACCGCGAAATGTCGCCGAAACAGTATTTGATGAAGCTGCGTATGAACAAAGCACTGACGCTGTTGGTAAAGAGAGAATATTCAGTAAAAGAGATATCTCGAATTAGTGGATTTAATGATGAAAAATATTTTTCGAAAATATTTAAAAAAACATATTCCCTGCCGCCCTCGTCATTTTATTAACGGTCAAAATATATTTCTGTTTTCCCTTCATTTTTTACATATTATAAAATAATGCAAGTTTTTCGGTTTTGAACTGATTCAACCAAAAAAGTCAAGCCTAAAAATCTGACCATCGGGAGGTCAGTTCAATTCCATGACGGTATTAGCATTATATGATAAGGTATTAAAGATAGGAAAATATATCACAATTCATACAAAAAATGAGCAAGCGCAATTGCCTGCTCGTTTGCATATACAATATATAATCCGATTTAAACTTTTAGTGGTGCTGTTGAAACCGCCAAAAAGCATAATGTGCCAATTTGCAATTGCTATGAAAAGTGGAAAGAACTTGAAAAAATTGGAGCAAATATAACGGAACTTTTATCAAACAAAATAAATCATCCCACCAGAGAAATGCACAAACTTTTTGCAATGTATTTGTTTGATGCAATTATGTTTAAATAATTTATAACTAAATTAAGATGTCCCCCGCCTCTATAGGCGGCGGGTGACATTTAATTTTTTCAGTGGGAGTTCAATCTCCCACTGAAAACGTTGAATGACGCGGCTTTGCCGCTTATTGAAGAAAGGATTATTGTTATGAAAAGAGTAAAAGACAAAAAGTTAGTAGTTGGAGCTGATTTTGCAGGCTTCCCTTTAAAGGAGGCTGTATGCGAACACCTTAGAAAAAAAGGTTGGGAAATTACTGATATGGGCGTAAAGGCGGATTCCGACCCGAACGATACGGATTTAATGTTTCATAGGGTCGGACTTCGTGTAGGAGCGATGATTTCTGAGGGGGAATTTGAAAGAGCTCTTCTTTTCTGTGGAACCGGAATGGGAATACATATTGCGGCAAGCAAGTGTCCTCATGTACATGCAGGTGTTGTTGAAAGTGTACCTGCTGCCCTTCGTGCAATCACAGGTAATGGAGTGAATGTTCTTGCTATGGGTGCTTTTTATGTTGCACCGGCTATGGGATGTGATATAGCAGATGCATATCTTAATGCAGAGCTTGGAAGCGGTTATGAATGGTGGAACAATTTTTACGAATTTCATAAGCTTGCCGTTGATGAGCTTGAAGCATTCGATTATGAAGAATATAAAGCAAATAACTTTAAAGTAAATAAACTTGGTGATTTTCCGCTTAAACTTGAAACCAAGCCTGAATAATATCGCAAGGAGGCATACTCGATGGAACCGGCAAATAAAAATTGCTGTTTATTGGCGATAGCATCACAGAATGGATATGAACAATTGCTGAGTCCAATATTTATCGGAAAATATTTGAAATACAAGACGGCTCCATTGTTAATGGGTATATTTTGATGGGTTTCCAAGTGCTGCAAGTGTTAATAGTATATATGGCAATCAAGAAAATGAGGGCGGTTGGACTCGAGGTTTTTGGACGGGTATGCTGTGGCTTGCGTACGAGTGGCAAAGCTTTTCTTCCTTTTAAGTTACATGCGGAGTTTGACTTTATATAAGTCGCATTAGGACCGTTTCTGTTCAAAAACAGACCTTGAATTATAAAGTGTAAAATAGTATAATAGTTCAAGGAGGTGTAAGAAGTGAAGGTTCTCAATTTTGGTTCATGTAATATAGATTATGTTTATTCACTCAATCATATCTTGAAATTGGGAGAAACACAGGCAGCAGAAAAACTTGAGATTTTTCCGGGCGGAAAGGGATTAAATCAGTCAATAGCGGTTGCAAAAGCCGGAGGCAAAATTTATCATGCCTGTTGTTTTGGCAAAGGCGGGAAAATGCTAAAAGATGAGTTGGAAATAAATGGCGTAGACGTTTCTTACACAAAAAAAGTTGACGAGCAGAGTGGCCATGCTATTATTCAAGTTAGCAAAGATGGCGACAATTCCATATGCGTTTATCGAGGCTCAAACGGAATGGTGTCAAGAGAATATGTTGATTTTGTACTTGCTGATTTTGCGGCAGGAGACATTCTGCTTTTACAAAATGAAATTAATAATATTGAATATATTATAAAAAAGGCACATGAAAAGAAAATGTGTGTTATCCTTAATCCATCGCCTTTTACAGATGAGCTGAAACAAATTAATTTTAGCTTGCTTTCATATATAATATTAAATGAAGTTGAAGCAAGTGAAATTTCTGGTTGCACAGAGCCAAGTGGGTGTTTGATATATTTTAAAAATAAGTATCCAAACCTTAGAGTTGTGCTTACTTTGGGTGTACGTGGTTGCTTTTATTTGGATAAAAACTATGAATTATATCAGTCTGCATTCAAGACAGAGACTGTAGATGCAACTGCTGCGGGTGATACATTTACGGGTTATTTCGTTGCTGGACTCCTGAGAGGTGACGAATACTCTGAAATATTAAAAACTGCGTCTGCCGCCTCTGCTATTGCTGTGTCCAAAAAAGGTGCTGCTCCGTCTATTCCCAAAAGAAGCGAGGTTATAGCTCAACTCAAAAATATGGAACAGCGTACAGTAGGAGAAAAGAGTGAAAACCTGCTTCGTAACCAAATTGAAAAATACATTGAAAATAATATAAAAACTGCCAATATAGCAGAACTTTCACGAGAGTTAGGATATTCAACCTCTTATATTTCCAAACTGATAACTAAGCTGACAGGTAAAACTTTTTCAGAAAATTTACAACACAAACGCTGCAGTATCGCAGCAAAAAAAATGTTAAATACAGACTTGAGCTTAAGTGAAATTATAAACAATGTTGGGTACGAAAATGAAAGCTTTTTCAGAAGAATATTCAAAGAACAGTATGGGAAAACCCCATTGAAATACAGGAAGGAAGGTATGTAAAGAAATGATTAACGAACAACGTATAAAAAATTTATCGGTTCCGAAAGGGATAATTGATGTTGTGTTGGATACGGACGCATACAATGAAATTGATGACCAGTTTGCCATTTCGTATATGCTAAAGTCAAAAGAAAAACTGAATACAAAAGCTATATATGCAGCACCGTTTTTTAACAAAAATTCTGAAGGTCCAAAGGACGGAATGGAAAAAAGCTATAACGAAATTATAAAGCTGTTGACTTTGTTGAGAGAAAATACAGATGTTTTAAAGGGATCTGAACAATATCTTGATAATGAAAATACGCCGGTGATATCTCCGGCGGCATATGATTTGGCCAAGAGAGTTGAACATTATTCGCCTGAAAAACCGCTCTATGTTGTGGCAATAGGAGCGATAACCAATATAGCTTCTGCCATTCTTTTAAATCCGAAGGTCGCGGATAATACAGTTGTTGTATGGTTAGGAGGACATGCTCTCCACTATCATAACACTAAAGAGTTTAATATGTATCAGGATATTGCGGCAGCAAGAGTTGTAATACAAAGCGGAGTACCGTTTGTACAGCTTCCTTGTAGGGGAGTTGTAAGCAGTTTTACCATTTCAAAACCGGAATTGGAATATTGGCTTAAAGGAAAAAATGAAATTTGCAATTATCTTGCGGAAAATACGATAAAAGAAGCAGAAATCTATGCTAACGGAACACCATGGACTCGCGTAATTTGGGATGTTACGGCAGTTGGGTGGCTACTTGATGATTCGGGAAATTTCATGGAATCACGAATCATTCCCGCTTCTCTACCCACGTATGATTATTTTTATGCAACAAATTACAATGGTTATCCCATGAGGTATGTCTATAATATAAATCGTGATGCTTTGATGACGGATTTACTTACAAAGCTTAACCGATAAAGATAATCACGCTATCAGTTTATTGCATCTATAATGAATGTGGACATCAAAAACCGTGGACAATTTGGATAATGCTTCATTTGTTCTTAGATATGAACGGGAGACAATACAAATAATATGTTTGATGAATATAAACCGGATTTGGTTTTGCTTGACATTGTAAGGCAGCTTTGCCGTGGATACACTCCCAAAGAGGTTTCTTCAAGACGCGTGGTTTAATATTTCTCGGTAAGAAGTCGTATATGCGTGCAGGCTTTGAACGGTTAATATTTGCCTACGGATTTTCTTTCAGTATAAATATCACCTTTTCGTAAATTTCTTTTTTGTAATTCGCTAAAATCACTCCCGGATAGGTTATACTCTATCCGGGAATATTTCGACATAATTATACATTTTGAGTGGGCATTTTTGTACATTTTCATTTTACCGTTTATACAGAAACTATTTTATAACTAAATTAAGATGTCCCCCGCCTCTATAGGCGGCGGGGGACATCTTAATTTTTTCAGTGGGAGTTCAATCTCCCACTGAAAACGTTGAATGACGCGGCTTTGCCGCTTATTGAATATTGGTATTAATTGTCTGACTTTGAAAAAATCAGCCCGGAGGCCAACCGATATTTCTGCCTGCAAGCACATGAAAATGCAGATGACCGACGGTCTGACCGCCGTTTTTGCCGCAATTATTGACAATGCGGTAACCGGCCTTGCCAAAGCCCATTTCATTTGCAAGCTTTGCAACAACCTTAAACACATGCCCTACAATATCTGAATTGGAATCATCAATTTCGAGAGCAGATGCTATGTGCGTTTTGGGAACAACCAAAAAATGAACCGGCGCCTGTGGGTCGATATCGTTAAATGCATATACCTTATCATCCTCATAAACCTTGGATGAGGGTATTTCGCCGTTTATTATTTTGCAAAATAAACAGTCTGACATGAAAAAACCTCCCTGTAAATTATAATTCGACAAATTTTTATTTTGTTTGCTCTTTTATAATCTCAACAGCAGCATCGAGAGCCGCCTTAATGCCGGAGGCGTCTGATCCGCCTGCCTGCGCGCTTTCCGGCTTTCCGCCGCCTGAGCCGCCGATGTGTGAAGCTATGGCTTTCACGAGGCTGCCGCAGTGTATGCCGTTTGAAACAGCAGTCTTATCTGCCGCGGTAATAAGCATTACCTTGCCGCCAAACTCTGTTGCCATAACGCAAACAACATTTTTATATTCATCCTTGAAGCTGTCATTCATTTTGCGAACGGTATTTACATCAACGCCTGCAAGAGCACCGGTGAGAACCGTTACGCCGTTTATTTCTACAGCATTTTTTTTGATATCATCCGCATCGCCGGAGGCAAGCTCCGACTTCATTTTGTCAATTTCTTTTTGCATTGATTTTATTTCTGCCTGAAGTGATGCAAGCTTGGTGATAACCTCTGCAGGATTTGTCTTTAACATAGATGCCGCAGTGTTAATTACAGCTTCTTTTTCGTTGTATGCTGCAAGCACATTTAGACCTGTGATTGCTTCAATTCTTCTGATGCCTGCTGCAGCGGAGGTCTCAGACACAATTTTCATAATGCCTATGTTTGAGGTATTGGAAACATGTGTACCGCCACAAAGCTCAACGCTGAAATCACCCATCTTGACCACTCTTACCACATCGCCGTATTTTTCGCCAAAAAGTGCCATTGCACCGAGAGCCCTTGCTTCATCAATTGGCATCTCACTGCAATCTACAGTAAGTGCGTTGTATATTTCATTGTTTACAATTCGCTCGACCTCGGAGAGCTGCTCTTTGGTGAGAGCTTCAAAGTGAGAGAAGTCAAAGCGAAGTCTTTCGTCATCAACATATGAGCCTGCCTGCTGTACATGGTCACCAAGCACAATTTTAAGCGCTTTTTGGAGCAGGTGAGTTGCAGAGTGGTTTGCCGCAATTGCACTTCTGCGCTTGGAGCAAACCTCACATTCAACAGCATCACCAACAGAAATTACACCGGACTCCACAGAACAGATATGCATAATCTGATTGCCGCCGATTTTTTTGGTATCATTAACCTTGAGGGTTGCGCCTTGAGATTTTATTATACCTTTATCACCGACCTGGCCGCCGCCTTCGCCGTAGAACGGAGTTTTGTCGAGGATAATAACGGCACTGCCGTTGTCGGAGGTTGCCATATTGTGAAATTCACCATCAAAGCCGATTGCCATAACCCGGGCAAAAGCTTTGAGTGTTGTATAGCCCACAAATTCGGGCTTGTCCATATCGGTAAGCTTTTTCTTGAATTCGTCTTTTTCCCATGCGGCATCATCGGTTTCGCCTCTGCCTGAGCGAGCTTTTTCTCTCTGCGCCTTCATACATTCTTCATATTCTTCCACGTTCACATTCATGGATCTCTCTTCGAGAATTTCGAGAGTGAGGTCGAGGGGAAAGCCAAAGGTATCATAAAGCTTAAAGGCTTTTTCACCGGAGAGCTGAACCTCGTCATTTTTTTGAAGGTCTGCAATGTAGCCCTCGAGAATGGTTAGACCGTCGTTGATTGTTTCGTTGAAGCGAATCTCTTCGAGCTCAATAATCTTCTTTATATAAGCCTTCTTTTCAACCAGTTCGGGATAGGCATTTTTGTTTTCTTCAATCACGGTGTCGCACACCTTATAGAGGAAGGGCTCATTTATGCCGAGAAGCTTGCCGTGACGTGCCGCGTGACGGATAAGTCTGCGCAGTACATAGCCTCTGCCCTCATTGCTTATCTGAACACCGTCGCCAATCATAAAGGTGGTGGAACGGATATGGTCTGTGATAACACGAAGTGATACGTCATTTTTTTCGTTATCGCCGTATTTTGCACCGGTGATCTCACTTATTTTGTGCATGATATTGCGTACGGTATCAACCTCAAAGAGATTGTTTACGCCCTGCATGATGCAGGCAATTCTTTCGAGTCCCATACCGGTATCGATGTTTGGATGAGCAAGGCGGTTGTAGTTGCCTGCTTCGTCTTTGTCAAACTGGGTAAATACCAGATTCCAAAATTCAACATAGCGGTCACACTCACAGCCTACTCTACAGTCGGGCCGGCCGCAGCCGTGCTCGGGTCCGCGGTCAAAATAGAGCTCTGAGCAGGGACCGCAGGGTCCTGTGCCGATTTCCCAGAAGTTGTCCTCCTTGCCCATGCGTACAATGCGGTCTTTGGAAACACCAACCTCATTTACCCATATATCGCCCGCTTCGTTATCATCTTCATATATTGTAATCCAGAGCTTATCTTCGGGGAGCTCCAGAACCTTTGTCACAAATTCCCATGCCCATGCGGTTGCTTCGTGCTTGAAATAGTCACCAAACGAGAAATTGCCGAGCATCTCAAAATAGGTGCCGTGACGGGCGGTTTTGCCTACTCTTTCAAAATCGGGTGTTCTGATACATTTCTGACAGGTGGTAACTCTTTTGCGCGGAGGCTCAAGCTCACCTTTGAAATATGGCTTAAGAGGTGCCATACCGGCATTTATGAGAAGTAGGCTCTTGTCATTTTCGGGAACAAGCGAAAAGCTGGGAAGTCTCAGATGACCCTTGCTCTCAAAAAAGGACAAATATTTTTCTCTGATTTCATTCAGTCCTAATTTTTGCATTATTTATCGTCTCCTTTATGTTGGTGTATACATGCCCTTTGCTTGCACATATACATAATCACCCATTATAATAGTTTTTATATAGTTATATAATACAACAAAGTGTGGAGTAATGTCAATATTTATAGAAGAAAAAATTTGCATTTTCGGAAATGTGCTACAAGGGTAAGGCTTGCACCGAGGATGATGTTTATGCGGCATCATGTCACAGCTTCTGCGTGAAACCTGTTAATTCTTCATTCATAAGGATAATTCTGTTTTCTCACTCTTATTATCAATTTGTTTACTTTATCTCATTTAAAAGCTCACACATTCCGTCAACAATAATATTGTCACCGCCGGGTTTAAGTGTAGACGAGCGGGCTTCATAACCGCCTTCGGAATATGCCTTGCTTGTTGGAAAGTAAGGACCGTCTGAATTGGATATGCAGCAGAGAATTGTGTTGCCAAAGGGAGAGCCGTCATATATTCTGTTGGCAATCTCGGTAAAAGGTTCACCGGGCAACCCTCCAAACACCAAATCGCCAACCTTGAGAGCAGACAATACGAACTCAAAATCTTCGGGTCCGTTTGAAAGATTAATAATTCTCTCAGCTTCGGCAACAACGGTGGTGAGCTCCATGCCTTCATAGGGGAGTTCGTTTGCCCTGCCGCTTGAGTAAAGCTCATTTATCTTTTTTGCTTCATCAAGACAGTCATTTTGCTGATTGGAAGCTATTCGCACAGCCTTTATTGCATAGCTTATATCTCCGCTTTTTACCTCTTCGGCTATTGTATACACAGACAACACTGCGCCAACAATAACTCTTGCCATGTGCTTAGCATGCTCAAGGCTACGAGGAACATCGTCAAAGTCGATGGTTGAAATTGATGCTTCGCCCGGAGTGGGATTTACGTTAACGTGGTTAACATCTCCCTGAGGAGCAAGTAAAAACATACACTTTGTGCCCGGTACAGCCGCCTCTAATCCCGAGCACACATAACCGGGCCAATCGCCGCTTATGTATTCTCCGCCAACTGTGTCGGGGTGGGTGCCGAAGTTGACGAGGCAAATATCATCGGCACCGTCGCGCACAAGCTTGATGAGCTTGACGGTTTCATTGGGTGTGCCGAGAGGGTGGTCAATATCATTATTGAAAACGCCCGGATTAGTCTTAACGCTGCCATCCTTCATGCGATAGCGGCGGATAAATGATATTCTCTTTGCTTCGCTTTTTGCACTGTACATACGGGCAGGCTTAAGGTCTTTCAGAGCAAAGGCTGCGGCATCTCGGATACACATGGTTAGATGCTTGTCATAAGACGGGTCACTGCAAAGCTCGGAAGCAAAGTCCTTGCCTACAATGGGGCCGGTGTGGGTGTGAGAGCATGTGATAAAAACAGCCTCACAGGGAATATTACAAAATTCTGAAATAGTTTTTTTATAAAGAGCAAACTGCTCTGCCTCAAGAAGGCACAGATCAAGAGTGACCAAAACTGCCTTTTTTTTGCCGTCATCAAAAGCAACGGCTCTTACGTATATGTCGTCAAGAATGCCTTTGGTAAATCTTTGCATATAATACCCCGAAATCGGTGCACCGAGGGGCGGGTTGATACAAATCTTTGAAAATCCTGCTTTAATTGTCATAAGAATCTCCATTCCGCCGCTATAGTATTTATGTGAGTGTTAACCTGCGGCTGTTTTATATATTTTTTATTTGTTTATTCAATAAGCGGCAAAGCCGCGTCATTCAACGTTTTCAGTGGGAGATTG
>JAEDEG010000102.1 GCA_016293435.1 Clostridia bacterium | reverse complement strand
AAAAAATATTTGCTTTTTTACTTATTTTTCTCTTGACATTTCACCGCTGGACTTAATTTTTATTCAAAGCCTTTTTTGGTAAGATATTCATAGCTTGTTTTTAAACAATCGAAGGGATCGGTTTCGCATATATCCTGCTCAACAAGCGCAAATTCAACTCCCGCTTCTTCTGATGCGGCAATTACATCATCCCAGTCAATATTGCCGCAGCCAACCTCAGCATACACCGGCTTATTATCTTTAATCTTCAAATCTTTAAAGTGAACGCAGGCAATTTTGCCCTTTCTCTCTCTGATGAATTTGGCAGGATTTACACCGGCATATGCCAGCCAATATGCATCAAGAATATATTTGAACGAATCGCTGTTCATCGCTTCCGTTATAATGTCAAATACATATTTGCCACCGATTTTTTCAAATTCAAATGCATGGTTGTGATAAGCAAAAACAAGCCCGTTTTCGTGTAGCTTTTTGATTATGGGGATTGCTTTTTGCACAAAGTCGTCTATAGTCTCTTTTTTGGCATTAAAGCCGGGCATAGAACCGAGGCCTGCAACCGAGCAACCGATAGTTTTGTGAAATTTGATTTCGGAATCAAGCTTATTGAGATAGTTATCCCAAGGCCTGTGAGTGCATGCGCATATCAGACCATGCTTATCGAGAACTTTTTTGACTTCTTCACCCGAAAAGTCACCGATTGCCGATAGCTGCACAACCTTGTAGCCAATTTCACTGACCCTTTGGCATGCTTTGTCAAAATCTTCGAGTGTCTGACAAAAATCTCTGATTGTATAATACTGTGCACCTATTCTTTTATCCATTTAATAACATTCCTTTCTTTTTAACAAGATTTACCGCCTTTATCAATATGTGCCCGAAGTGTCTTCGGTACGCTGCCGAACGTTGCTTTTGTCCACCTTGGAATTTTTGATTTTATCGCAAAGTATGTCATAAAACTCATCGTGAGGAAAGTTTTTGACATCTACGGCTATGCTTCCTTTCCACGCACTGTAATGAATAGAATTGGAGACAGTCAGGCCGTTTATACCCTCCTCACCGGGAGCAAGAAGCTCCGAGCCGGTAATGAGCGCTTTGGTAAAATCTTTGAAAATGCCTACATGCTGTTCACCCTTACCCGACACCGGGAGCTCACACCTCCAGCACTCAGGACTGCCGAACACACCTTTAAAATTTTTGTTAAATTCACGCTCCGATACCACATTACGGTAAAATATCATCTGATCGTTTTCAACCACAATTTTGCCCATATCGCAGGCAACCTCGAGCCGGTTGGTACCGGGTGCTTCGCCGGTGGACGTGATATATGTGCCGGTTGTACCGTTGTCATATTCAAAATATGCCGTAACATCATCCTCCACTTCTATGTCATAATATTTGCCAAAAGAGACATGGGAGGTGATGCGGTCGGGCATTCCGAACATCCACTGCCAAAGATCGAGCTGGTGCGGATTCTGATTAATAAGAGCACCGCCGCCCTCGGTTTTCCATGTGGAGCGCCATGCCCCGCTGTCGTGATAGCTCTGAGGTCTGTACCAATCGGTAATAATCCACGAAATTCTCTTGATATGACCCAGCTCGCCGCTCTTAACCATTTCACGAATTTTCTGATACATGGGGTTTGTTCTCTGGTTATACATAATACCAAACAGCTTGCCCGTTTTTTTGGCAGCCTCGTTCATTTCAAGCACCTGCTTTGTATACACTCCGGCAGGCTTTTCGGTAATAACATTGAGTCCGGCATCAAAAGCCTCTATTGCAAGCTTTGGATGGTCGTAGTGAGGAACCGCTATCACAACAACGTCGCAAAGTCCGCTCGCATAGAGGTCTGCCGCATTTTCAAACACCGGAATGTCGGGATATTTTTCTTTTGCAGCATCTCGTCTCGCTTCGGCTATATCACATATTGCCGTAACCTCGGCCTTAGGTATATCACCTGCGGCAAAGTGCGCCACATGAGATGTTCCCATATTTCCGTAGCCAACTATACCGTATCTAACCTTATCCATATTTTCTGTCTCCTCCTAAAATATTTTATCTAATATATCGCATAGTGCGCTGTGTGCAATCATAAACGTGCCTTCACCGCTCTTGGGTAGCTTTTCCATAAAATCGTCAAGCTCCAAATCGGCAAGACCTTCAAAGCTGCCAAGGTGAGGTTCAAGGCTGAGAAAGCCGCTGTAACCGTTTTTGAAAAGGGCATCGAGTATCATTTCAACATTGCCGATGCCGTGACCTGCCGGCACAACTGTCCCGTCTCGGCGCGAATCTTTTATGTGCATATATGCAATGTAGCGGTTAAGAAGCTCATAGGCTTTTTTTGTGTCTTCTCCGCATTGAACAAAATTTGCAGGGTCAAACACAGCTTTAAAATTATCACAGTAGAGATTTTCCATAAGATCCTTGCATCTTTCGGCAGTATCGCCGTATATATCTTTTTCATTTTCGTGAAGAAGAATTACATCATTTTCCTTCGCATAGTCAATAAGCTTACCCAAACGCCGAAAAACCCGGCTTCTTTCTTCGCATGTCCACTCTCCGCCATCGTGATAAAAACTGAATATTCTGATGCATTGGCAATCAAGAGTTTTGGCAATGGAAACCACATTTTTGAATACCTCAAAATGTGCATCAAAATCATCTGAAAGCTTTATCTTACCTATGGGAGAGCCTATCGACGATGCCTTGATATCAAAGCTTGACATCTTTGATTTCAACGCGCAAGCCTCGGCGCAAGTGAGAGTTGAAATATTTTTGCCGTCTATTCCCCTCGGCTCAAAAAACTTTATTCCAAGCTTGTTTAAAACCTCAAACTGGATTGTGATATCAGATGATATTTCATCCGAGAATCCGCTTATTTTATCATACTGCATTATTACACCATGCTCCTTTTATTCAAAATTAAGAACATTATACCACAAATTTTCTAAATAAACATCAAAAAAATTGCTTTGAATATTGCAAAAATTGCTATACGATGATATAATACATACAGACGGAGATGAGTATATGAGCAACTACTATTTTTCTTATTCGGAAAACAAAAACGTATCTGATGCAGCCTTTAAGCTTCACAATCACGATGAATATGAGATATATATGTTTTTGGGCGGTGATTCGTATTATGTTGTGGAGGGAAAAAGCTATTCGCTTGAACCGTATGATATGATAATAATAAGGCGACACGAAATGCACAGAATTTTTCATAAAAGCAATATGCCCTATTCTCGTATTGTGCTTATGGTGAAGCCCGAATTTTTTTCCGACAACGAATGTGAGGAATATGAGAGACAGTTTATAAATGCTGAAGGAAGCACAGGAAACAAAATTGATGCTGACATTGTAAGAGACAGCGGGCTTTATGACGCATTTATGCGGATAAAAAAATATTCGGACAATTACACTGCCGAGGATACACCGGTTGTAAAGTCTGTGGTAACAGAAATTTTGTATCTCATAGACCGGGTAACTCGTTTTTCTTCTGATGATATTCCAAACAAAATGCTAAAGGATATTATCAGGTTTATCAACACTCATTACTATGACAATTTATCAATAGATGATATTTCGGCAAACTTTTATGTATCAAAATACCATCTCTGTAGAATATTTAAAGCGGCAACCGGTCTTACTATCCACAAATACATAACCCAAAAGAGAATGACGCGTGTACGCGAGCTTGTATCCTCCGGCAGCAACATTACCGAAGCGGCAATGTGCTCGGGATTTGGCAATTATTCTTCATTTTACAGGCAGTATCTCAAAGAAAACAATGCTGCGCCCGGCATTGATTTGAAATAAGACAAATTTATGTTACAATTTATAAAAAAGCTTTGCAAATTTTAATTTTTGTGATATAATTAGTCTAAAGATTTTATCATATGGAGAAATATAATTATGAAAGAAGGAAGAAAGCTTAAATCCATTGACCCCATGAATATGGTATCGTCATATATTATGCCTCACCGCAACGGGGCTTCAAATCTTTTTAAGTCATATGTTGATATTACCGAGACCGAAAACTTTATCAGAAAAAAACGAAGCGAAGGGAAAAAGGGTCTGGGGCTTATGCATATTGTTATGGCATCTTATGTGAGAACAATTGCAACACTACCCGCCATCAACCGCTTTATAAGAGGTCAAAAGATATATGCAAGAAACAGCATTGACATGTGTCTGACCATTAAAAAGCAGATGGAGCTAAGCGCCCCCGAAACTGTGATCAAAATTCCCGCAAAACCCGAGGATACCATTGATGATGTATACAGCAATACTACAAAGCTCATTGTTGAAAATAAAGACGAAGGTGCACAGAACGGCATGGACGTAACAGCAAAATTTCTTAGATATATCCCGGGTGTTCTTTTGAAATTTGTTGTATGGTTTTTGAAAACTATGGACTATTTTGGTATGCTGCCAAGTTTTCTGATAAGGGTAAGCCCGTTTCATGGCTCAGTATTTTTTACAAACATGGGTTCTTTGGGAATAGACCCCATATATCATCATTTGTATGATTTTGGAAATCTGCCGCTGTTTTGTGCAATCGGCAAAAAGAAAACCAAATATCAGACTCAGTCTGACGGCAGTGTAAAAAAGATGCGTATTATAGAACTGACTGTTGTTTGTGACGAGCGAATCTGCGACGGACACTATTATGCCACTGCGTTTAAAACGTGGAAAAAATACATAGAGAACCCCAATATTTTGACTGTTCCTCCCGAAAAAATAATTATCGATGAATAAAAAAGAAACAGCGTTATAGAAGACACCTATGTTGATAAACAGATTTTTTTACAAAATAGTTATACAGACAGTAAAACATTCATTGACCTGCCTCTAAGGTATCAGCCCTATTGCAAATACAAAGATTTTCTTGTTAAAATGTTTGTAAAATAATTAAATACATTTTTGTATCTAAAAAAAATTATACGAGGAGATTACAATTATGAAAAAGCTTATAGCTTGCTTAGTTTTTGCTTCAATGATTATGTGCTCTTCCTGCGGTAAGAAGGAAGAAAAGAAAGCAGAAAACGGAAAAGAGGAAAAAGAAATTGTTGAAACCACAGAAAATGACGCTAAAAAAACCCCAAACGAATTTTGTGAGATGATGGAGTCGGATGTGCGTCCCGTTGCGGTTATGATTGATAACGATTCTGATGCAGCTCGTCCGCAGATTGGCGTGGAAAACGCATATATGGTATATGAAATCATAATTGAAGGCGGCAAAAGCCGTATGATGGCTCTCTTTAAAAATCATGACCTCAAAAAAGTGGGGCCGATACGCTCATCGAGACACTATTTCCTCGATTTTGCCCTTGAGCACGATGCCATATACTGCCATGCGGGATGGAGCCCCAAAGCAATGAGCGATATTTCTTCTATGGGTGTTAACAATATCAACGGAATTCTCGGAAGTGATGAATCGGCTTATTGGAGAGACAACACCTATGACAAAACATGGCACAACCTATATTCGGGTGTTGACAAGCTCTTTGAGCTTGGCACCGCAAAAAAAGGCTACCGCAGCACAACCGATGTAAGCCACACAGCATATTTTGATGAAGAGACAACTCCCCAATCAGATACTGCCGCGACAAGCATTGAACTCCCCTATTCTTCTTCATACAAAGTATCCTACGAATACAACGAAGAGGCAAGGACATATGACCGATATGTTGACGGCAAAAAGCATATGTCACAGACAGGCAATATCCTGACAGCCAAAAATATCATTATATACAAGCTCAAAAACTACAACTTAAATGACGGATCCAATACAGGACGTCAAAATGTTGAAACAGTCGGTTCGGGAAGCGGTTATTACATCTCAAACGGCAAATGTGTAAACATCAACTGGTCAAAGCCGTCAAGATCGGGAAAGACCGTATACACAACAGAAGACGGCGAAGAGCTGAAGCTCAATCCCGGCAACACATTTGTACAAATTATTCCGCAAAATCAGAATATTTCAATTTCATAAATTCAAAAAAGCTTTTGGATATACAAACCAAAAGCTTTTTTTATATACTCAGAATATATCCGTAACCAAAAAAATAAATGATGAATACTATAAATATAGAGGCAAACAATCGAAAGAGTCAACCAAAAGATGCAGAGTGAAATCCGTTTTTTACTGCTCAAGGTATTAATCACAAAACATTACTTCATACGAAGCTTTTTGAGATGACAACAACGATTTTGCTTCAAAATAAGAAAAACGGAGGTGTAGTGATGAATATACCTGTTATGCCCCAGAACCCGCATCTTGCTTTTGCATATGTACCGTTTCAGGAATTTAAAAATCTCTATTCCACAAATGATGCTCTGTGGAGAGGAACATTATTCAAGGATTTGGATATTCCTTTTTCGACCTACAGAGAAAATCCGATTATGAATCCGTTCAAAAAATAAGGAGGAATTTTTCATGGTTAATCAGAATGTGAATTTATGGCCTAACTGTTCGCCAACCAATGAAAACGGCTCAGACTCTGACAATATGAACTGTCCGCTTTGTTCGGACAATTCCGAAAACGATATGGAGCCCACGCCAATTCCGGAAACACAAAACGAATTGCTCACAAAAATTCAGGAGGTCGGCTTTGCACTTACCGATCTCAATTTGTATCTTGATACTCACCCCGAGTGTACACAAGGGTTAGAGCTTTTTAAAAAGCTCGCTGCAACCTTAAAGAGTCTTAAAAGCGATTACACTGCAAAATACGGTCCGCTCTATGCCCGCGACAGTGACAACCCGGAATTTTTCCAATGGGTCAAAGACGGTTACAAGTGGCCGTGGGAATTATAGGAGGAATGAGTTATGTGGGATTATGACAGAAAATTAATGTATCCAATCAAAATTAAAAACCCAAATCCGGCACTTGCCAAAATGATAATCGCGCAGTACGGCGGTCCGGATTGCAACTGTTTGAGTACCGGCTCCCTTGTGTAAAGGGAGCTGTCAGCGAAGCTGACTGAGGGATTGTCGCTAATGCCTCCAAAATACACATTTAAGCGTTTTTCCATCGTCCCCACCTTTGACAATTTCTTTGAAAATCGACCTTGCAGCTTTGTTTTTTTCGGTGTTGCTGATGCTTGCATCCTGCAGTATATCTGTCAGTCTCCAAATGTCATTTTTGCAAATTTCGACTTTTCCTTCAGGCTCTTTTTTCCGGTTTTTTTCAAGTACTTTTTTCAAATCATCAATTTCAGAGAGAATACTCTTTTTGTTTGATTTGTATTCTTCAAGAGTGTCTACACCATCTTCATACGCTAATTTTATACGCTCTAACCGTATCTCAAGTCTTTGGATTTGTGTTGAAATAATTATGCTATCATCATTTAAATTGGTTTGAACATCAGATTCAGGTTCAGCAAATTCAAACTCAACATTCGGAAGTATTATATCGGACAAGGTATTAAATATAATACCATCCAATTTATCGGATTTAATATATCCAACACCCTTGCATGTACCTCTGCTTCTGTTAGAGCAACCGAAAAAGCCCCCTTGATTGGATAATACAGCACCGCATTTTTCACATCTTACAATACCCGAAAGCCAATGAGATAAGTCCTTGCGGTCAGGATTGTAATACTTCCTGAACTTAGCTTTTTGTTCTTTCATTTTTTCTTGAACTTTCTCCCATGTTTCCATATCAATTATCGGTGTATGTGTACCGTCACTTATGATAGCCGTATCAGCCGTGTAGTTTCTTGACAGTTTGCCGTCAGGATTCCAACGGGTTTTGCCTATGTATACAGGGTTGTTCAGCCAATATTCAACGGTTCTGTTTTCAATTTTGTTTCCTCTGTGCGTCCTTACTCCCATAGCATTTAAGGCTTTTGCAATAGATAAAAAACCTTTGCCCCCTGCATAGTCATTGAAAACCTTTCTTATTACTTCCGCTTCTTCAGGAATTATAACAAATTCATTGTTTTCTACTTTGTACCCAAAAGCAGGAATTGAAAGAACTCCTCCTCTTTTGGCTTTTTCGGTCATTCCTCGTTTAACCTCTTCTGCAAGGTTGATGCTGTAATATTCGTCCATTGCTTCTATCATTGCTTCAAACAGGATTGACATCTTGTCATCACCCACATCTTCACTGATTGAAACAACGTCAATATTCAGGTCTTTTCTGAGCATGGACTTGTAAACAACACTATCTTCACGGTTTCGTGCAAATCGGCTGTATTTCCAAACCAGTATTACATCAAAGGGCTTTGGTTTGCGTTTAGCAAGACCAATCATTTCATTAAATGCAGGTCGCTTGGTCGCATTTCTTCCGCTTATGCCTTCATCTAAAAATATAAATTCTTTTGGCAATAAAATTTGATTTCTTTCAGCATAGAGTTTTATTTTTTCTAACTGACTGTCCGGACTGAACTCAATCTGGTCTTCAGTAGAAACTCGTATGTAAGCTGCCGCTACTTTCATTTTGTTTAACCTCCTTCCCTGAAAAACGGCAACTATTTATTCATACAATTATTATAGTAAAACCGCTTCTTAAAATCAAATTTTTTGTTTTATTTTTATTTCTTTATTGTAGTATTCACTAAGCGCGCGTAATTCCATATCTTTTTTCCACTCTTCCATATCTTTTTCATTTAAGCTTGACAGCTTTATATTTTCCTCATCATCACTTGCTATGAAGAATTCAACCACAAATTCATTCATTAATACCACCTCTCATAATTTTATGTTTTACTTTTCACTTAAATAACAGTGTACAAACTGCCTTTTGAGCACAAAAAAACGACCGGCATAACCGATCGTTAAAAAGCAAAAGTGACTGAAAACTTAGCCACTTATTCAATAAGCGGCAAAGCACTTGTCCTTTAAATGTCCCTTATCATTAAAGAAATCATAGAAAGTAAAGTTATATATAAATCTCTCCGTACCGTAATCGTTCAATAAGCGGCAAAGCCGCGTCATTCAACGTTTTCAGTGGGAGATTGAACTCCCACTGAAAAAATTAAATGTCACCCGCCGCCTATAGAGGCGGGGGACATCTTAATTTAGTTATAATCGTATGTAATCGGCAATTTCATTTGTTTAGTTGCCGCCGTTTGAATCACTGTCCAAAGCGCCGTCTGCCGACCGGTCGAGCTTGAACACTCCCGGTGAATAGGAAAGCTCAACTGTAGGATACTGCATTGCGTAAGATCCCACCTGATATACGTCAAAATATAATACAAGAGATTCATCTGTGAGATAAAACTTTACATTGTCAGCCTCATCATCTATCAGTTCTGCTGTTTCTTGAGAAAAGCCCTCATAATTTTCCTCAAAATATTTTATAAAAACATCATAAACCATTGTGTGGCGTTCGTCGTCGTTACCGTTTACAACATCGGAAAGTGCAAGTTCCTTTTCGTTTACCATATCAAAGGTTCTTGACTGTCTTGTTGTGCTCGGATGAGCACCGCCAAGGTCATAGTAACCATAATTTGTAACGGAAAGGATGCCCTTTCTGTCGGTCTGTACCTCATAGGAAAGACTAAACTCCATCGGGCGGTAATTCGCACCCATTTCCTCATGCATAAGCCTTGCATCCTCTGTATGTGATTCTGCATCCCTTACAAAGCATTCCGCATAAGCCTTATATTCATTATTAAGCTGACTTACATATCCGTTTTTTTCATAATTATCAATCACCGGATACGAATATGCTATGCATATAAGGATCGTGCCGTTTTCGTCCTTTATATTCTTTTCTCCGGTTACAGCTTTTATTTTGTGTTGTCCCTGCTTTGTTGCAACAGCCACTGTATTTGAGTCGTCTATCCATTCAACGTTTGCACCGAAGGTTTCGGAA
>JAEDEG010000101.1 GCA_016293435.1 Clostridia bacterium | reverse complement strand
TATTTCTTCTTTCATTTTTTCAATATCCTGTTTTGTCAAATCGTTGTGCATTTTTCTTTCCTTTTCTATACTAATATAAATTCTGCTTTGTTCTTTGCCAAACTTATCGTGGGTCTGCCAGATAAAACACCTTGTCGGAGTTTTGTGCCATTTCTCTTTAAAAAATCAATTATTAAATCCAGTCTTTTTTCATACAGTTGCTCCGTTTTTGATAAAAAATGATAATTTATCAATATTTTAAACCTATATTGCAATTTTCTGACAATTTGATATAATTGTAACGCATTCACTAAGCAATGTCAAGGAGAAATTCGAATTGAAGGACTTTTGAAGATAAAGGTAATATTAAAATAACCTGATGCGTTGACCGAATTTAGCATCGTTAGCAGCTTACTGCAGTCTTTTTTATGCTAAGCATTAAAAGACACAATCAGCAATGTTTATTGTGATTGTGTCTTTATTAAGGTATTTATAGCTTTTTAATCATGCATTTTAATCATTTTCTTGCAATTTTTTATCTTTATCATCCCTGTGCAATTTCGCTGTAGAGCATCATATATTTTTCGGCCGGTTCCCTCCAGCTTGTATCAAGCTTCATAATAGCCTTGCGGTGTTTTTCGAGCTTGGCTTTATCCTTATAAAATTCTGCCGCTCTCTCCACTGCACCGAGCATATCGTGAGCATTGAATACCTTGAACGTAAAGCCTCTGCCCTCCAAGGTTTCTATATTAAGAGGAGCAACTGTGTCTACAAGGCCACCCGTTTCTCTTACTATCGGCACCGAGCCGTAGCGCATGGCAATGAGCTGAGAGAGTCCGCAGGGTTCACTCTTTGAAGGCATCAGAAAAAAGTCGGAGGCTGCATAAAGACGGTTTGCCATTACAGGATCAAACATAATCTGTGCCGACACAGTGTCATGGTGAGTGTATGCAAGAAACTTGAAAAGCTCTTCATAGTGTTTGTCACCTGTGCCGAGCACCACAAACTGAATACCCATGGTAGCGAGATTGTCGGCAACCCATTCCACAAGCTCAAGCCCCTTGTGCTTAACAAGCCTTGTTATCATGGCAACCATAGGCACATCATCTCTCACCGGCAGACCAAGCATCTCCTGCATCTGAGCCTTGCATTTTGCCTTGCCCGCCATTGAAGCGGGTCTATAGTTATATTCAAGCTTCGGGTCGGTAGACGGGTTATAAAGCGAGGTATCTATGCCGTTTATTATACCACAGGTCTTATATTGATTTTCTGAAATAATAGCCTCCAAACCGTGGGCAAAATATGCATACTGTATTTCGTGGGAATATGTTTCCGATACGGTGGTGAGCTTGTCGCAAAGAACAATTGCACTCTTCATTGCGTTGATGCAGTTATCCTGAGTTGCAACATTTCTCCAGCTTTCATCTATGCCAAGCACCTCGGGCAAAAAGCTTTTGTCAGCCTTGCCCTGATATTCAATATTGTGAATTGTAAATACTGTTCTTACCTTTTGCAGCTTTTCTACCTTGCTGTAAAGAGCTTTGAGAAACAGCGGCAAAAATCCGGTCTGCCAGTCGTTACAGTGAATTATATCGGGGTCAAAATCAATATTTACCAAGGTTTCGAGTATGGCTTTGGAAAAATATGCAAAGCGTTCGCCATCGTCAATATATCCATAGAGAGAATCTCTGCCGAAATACGCTTCGTTGTCAATAAAATAATAGGTCACATTCGATGCCTTTGTTCTGACTGAGCCCTTTGACTTGACAACAGCCTTAAAAACTCCCACATAGGTGTTTCTCCATGCAAGGGGCATATAAAAGCTTGTCATATACTCAATATCCGGATTTTGCTTGAGCTGACCGTAGTATGGAATGATAACTGCCACCTCATTGTCTTTGTTTTTGGAAAGCTCCGCCGGAAGTGCTCCGATAACATCGCCAAGGCCGCCTGACTTTACAAAGGGAGCCGCTTCGCTTGCTGCAAATAAAATTTTCATATGTCTGTTTCCTTTCGTGCGTTTTAGATTGTGTCACCCTTGTGAACAATAACGGGCGAGCCTGAACCGCCAATCAGTGTTGCTCCGGGGGTGATTGTCGCATTTTTGTCTATTATGGCATTTTCTATTTTGGCACCCTTACCCACAACGGTACCCTGCATAATTATAGAATTTTTAATTTTGGCACCTTCTTCTATTGTCACATCTCTAAACACAATTGTAGTATCAAGCTTACCTTTGATTTTACACCCGTCTGCTATCAGACTGTCATTGACAACACAGCTTTCCGAATAATAGCTGGGTGCTTCGTCTCTGACCTTGGTGTATATGGGAGCTTTAGTCTTAAATATATTGTCTCTTATCTGTTCATCCATAATACGGAAATTATTATTAAAGTATGCAAGAATATTATGATTTCTGAGTACAGGGTCTGTAAATTCATATACGTTTATATTTACTCTGTCGTCGGCAAACCTCGATAGCAGAAAATCTTTTTCAAAGCTGTAGCGACCTCTTGCAACATAGCTATTTATAATACTGATAAGATATTCTCTTTCTACAATATACATACCCATGCCCGCCAAAGAGTCACAGCCGAGAGTCTGACCGATGGCAAGATCTGTTGCTTTGCCGTTTTTATCTTTTATTACAATTAGGTCAGAGTCGCTACCCTCATAATTAAGCATATTTCTGCTTGCAATAACGGTTACATCCGCACCGGATTCCACATGGCTGTCGAGAGCTTTTTCAAAGTTGATGTTACATATAACCGTTGTATCACACATAATTACATAGTCGGGTTTTGTTGCTTCGAGAAAGCGAACAGCATTGGATAGTGCATCCAAATTACCTCTGTATACATTGGTTATGCCCGATGCAAAAGGGGGAAGAATATAGAAGTTGGCATTTTTGCGGCTCAGATCCCACTCGGCACCCGAACCAAGGTGATCCATAAGGGACTGATAGTTATATTTGGTTATGATTCCAATTGAAGATACATTGGAGTTTACCATGTTGGACAGCACAAAATCCACAAGACGGTATCTGCCGCCAAATGGGAGTGAAGCCACTGTGCGATTCATGGTAAGATCCCCCAAAGAAATATCGTATATGTTGGAGAATATGATTCCTGTCATTTTCATATCAATCATGCCTCCTTACTGTATAACCACACTGCCGGCTGCAATGTCAGAACCTCTGCCGATAACGCAAATGTCTTTTTTGGTGCCGTCTTCGGGTATCTCGCCTATTTTGGCATTCATACCTATTGTGCTTTCGGAGCCTACTATTGAATATTTGACAACTGCGCCGCTGTGAACCTCAACATCAGGCATCAAAACACTGTTTATAATAATTGCATCCTCGGCAATTTTGCATCCTGTTGAAATAATAGAATTTTTAACACTGCCTTTTACCGTGCAGCCCTCGGCAACAAAGGAGTTATTTATCTCAGCAGTGCGCGAAATCAGCGAGGGCGGCTCTGCATAGTTACGGGCATATATTTTATAGTTTTTGTCTTTTAATTCGATGGGGACATCGGGGTCGAGCAAATCCATGTTTGCCTCCCAAAGACTCTCCAGAGTTCCCACATCTTTCCAATAACCGTCAAACTGATATGCATACAGCTTTTTTTTGTCTTTAAGCAGATTTGGAATAATATTTTTTCCAAAGTCGTTGGAGGAATTAGGATCTGCCTCATCGCTTATAAGATATTCTTTTAAAATATCCCAGTTAAAGAGATACACACCCATTGATGCCTTTGTGCTCTTGGGCTGCTTCGGCTTTTCTTCAAATTCATAAATAGAATCGTCGGGATTGGTATTCATAATACCGAATCTCGATGCTTCCTCTATGGGAACATCGAGCACGGCAATTGTACATTCCGAGCCTTTTTTCTTATGATATTTGAGCATCTTTTCGTAGTCCATTTTGTAAATATGGTCACCCGAGAGCACCAACACATACTCAGGGTCATATCTGTCTACAAAATTGATATTCTGATATATCGCGTTTGCCGTACCCTTGTACCACTCACTCTTTGAGCTTTTGGCATAGGGCGGAAGAATGTGAACTCCTCCAAAATTGCGGTCAAGACCCCAGGGCGAACCCGTGCCTATGTAGTCATTGAGCTCAAGGGGTTGGTATTGAGTCATTATTCCCACGGTGTCGATACCTGAGTTGACACAGTTAGAAAGAGGAAAGTCTATAATACGGTATTTTCCCCCAAAGGGTACAGCCGGCTTTGCCGTTGCGGCGGTGAGGACCTTAAGTCTCGACCCTTGACCTCCGGCAAGAAGCATAGCTATACATTCCTTGCTTTTTCCTCTAATCATCTGTCATGCGCCTCCTATAAATTATTTGTCCAATTGATAATATAATACCGCCATAGCCGGAATTGAAAGCTCTATCGAATGCTCATATCCGTGCATAGGAATATTTTTTGATTTAACTTTTCCCTGACGGCTGCCATTGCCGCCATATATCAACTTATCCGAAGAAAACACACATTTATAAAAACCCTCTGAGGGAACTCCCATGCGGTATTTGCTTCTTTTCACAGGGCAAAAATTGCATATTGCAATGATTTCGCTGCCCTTTTTGTCAATACGCCTAAATGCTGTAATGCTCTGGGCATTATCATCGGGAATTATCCATCCAAAACCCTCCCAGTCGTCATCGTTTTGCCACAGCTCGCTGTGATCAAGATAAAATCTGTTCAAATCTTTTACATATCTTTTCATCTGCTTGTGCTTATCATATTCCAAAATATTCCAGTCGAGCTCCTTTGTGGGATCCCATTCTGCAAACTGGGCAAACTCGTTGCCCATAAAGCTGAGCTTTTTGCCGGGGTGAGCCATCATATAGCCATAAAAAACCCTGAGATTATCAAACTTGCTATCATAATCGCCGGGCATTTTGTTAATCATCGAGCATTTTCCGTGAACTACCTCATCATGCGAAAGAGGCAGTATAAAATTCTCGGAAAAAGCATATGTCAGCGAAAAAGTCAGATCGTTGTGTCTGCCCTTGCGAAACAGAGGATCTGTCGACATAAACCCGAGCATATCGTTCATCCAGCCCATATTCCACTTAAAATTAAATCCCAGTCCGCCAACCGCGGGAGGCTTTGTTACCATGGGAAATGCGGTGGATTCCTCCGCAATCATCAAAGCGGAAGGATTGTCTGCAAAAGCCGCTGTGTTCAACTTTTTCAAAAATTCTATGGCCTCCAGATTATAATTGCCGCCAAATACATTGGGTCGCCACTCACCGTCGGTTCTGCCATAATCAAGATACAGCATCGACGCAACCGCATCAACTCTGAAACCATCTATATGATACTCTCTCTGCCAAAAAATAATGTTGGAAATCAGAAACGACATAACCTCGCCCCTGCCATAGTCAAAAATGCGGGTATTCCAGTGGGGATGCTCATTTTTGAGCGAATCTGCATATTCAAAGCAATAATCACCGTCAAAGCTTGCCAGGCCGTGTGCATCCTTTGGAAAATGTGCTCCGACCCAGTCTAAAATTACGGCAATACCCGCACCGTGACATATGTCAACAAATCTTGCAAAATCGGTGGGAGTTCCGTAGCGTGAGGTGGGAGCATAATATCCCGTTGTCTGATATCCCCACGACAAATCATAGGGATATTCAGCAATCGGCATGAGCTCAATGTGAGTATATCCCATTTTTTTAACATATCCGACAAGCTCTTTGGCACTTTCTTCATAGGTGAAAAAATTGCCGTCGGAGTGCTTTTGCCACGAGCCGATATGAACCTCATATATGTTCATGGGCTCTTCAAGAATATTTTTTCCGTCTCTTTGGGAAAGATATGCCTCATCTGACCATTCAAACGAGCCTATATCATAGACCTTGCTTGCTGTTTCGGGACGGGTACAGCTGTGAAAGGCAAAGGGATCACTTTTGTACAAAAAATTACCGTTTTGAGTTTCGATATAATACTTATAATTATCATACCGGTTTGCATCGGGAATTTTCTGTTCCCAAATACCGCCGCCAAGCTGTTTCATTTTGGGAGCATTTTTGTTCCACCCGTTAAAATCACCGTGAACACTCACGCTGACCGCATGGGGTGCCCACACCCTGAACACATAGCCTTTTTGCAGTTTGTGACAGCCGAGAAATTTGTAGCAATCGTTGGAAGTGCCGTTTGAAAAGGAGCTTATAGCTTCCGAAATACGTGCAGTTTTGTCGGTATTTTTCATCTAAATCCGCCTTTCATGCAAAAATGTATCACATTTGTGTGATATCTATAATTGCATTTTATCTATTATATCATATTATAGGTTAATTTTACCATATTTATTACCCACAAAATATATTGGATTTTTTATTAAAAAGCACCAATATATTTTTGTTTTGCACAGATTTGTCCCGAGCCTAAAAGTGTTTTGCCGTTCACAAATGGAACCGGAGCCAAATAATATAAGTATATTCATACTTTTATAATATATTACATGAATTTATCAAAATGAAAATTAATTGTCAGCATATCAGGACTTGATAAAGGTAAAAATAATTTTGAGCAAACATTAGACTAAGCAGGTGCATCGGTATCCGAACCCGCCTAAATCAAGTAAAATAGCCGTTCTTCTTCGTTGTCGGTCTTGAAATCCGTCAGGATTCCTGCGACCTTCCGCCTTGAATAACAACAATTTTATCTTGATTTAGGTTCGTAGAATTTTCGGCTGCGGATTTTTGCGTCAATGTGAGGCAAAAGCGCAGCTAATACTGACGTATTTGCGAGCATTTTAACGAAGCAGTGGCGTGAAAATCCACAGCCCAAAACGGGTTCGGATACTGACGCACCTGCTTAGGCACACAGGAATCGAACACCGCATGCCTTAAACAATCAAAAATCTATCGTTGGTTGCTCGGTCAACAAAGGAGATCAAAACATTGAAAAAATCAAAAATCAAAATTTTGGCTTCATTAATGCTCATATTTGTATTATTCACATGCGCGGGCGGACTTATTCTTTCTTTTTCAATTCCTGACTCCGCTGTCATATCAAAATCCGAAATCGGAGGCAAATGGATACCAAAGCCCGCAAGCTGGCTTCTTTCGGCGAAGGAGGTACCGACTGAGCAGGTATGGCACAGCAGCGCTCAAAAAATAGATTCCGGCACGCAAAAAATGAACGCAACAATTTATCTTTGCGGAATAATTCCGGTAAAAAATGTGGAAATTTCCGTTGCCGACAACATGACCGTCATGGTGGGCGGTCAAGCAATAGGCATAAATCTAAAAACAAAAGGAATACTGGTTGCAGGCACGTCAAAAATAGACACAGGATCTGAAAATCGTTCTCCCGCCGAAGAAGCCGGCATACGCCCGGGCGATATTATAACGCGGATAAACGGCGAAGCCGTTACCACCACCGCTCAGGTCTCAAAGCTTATAAAAGAATCGAACGGAGCTCTCAGTCTGAGCGGAAGCCGCGGCAATCGCGACATAAGCTGGCAGATAACACCGTGCGCCGACATATCGGGAAACAAAAAGCTGGGAATGTGGATAAGAGACAGCGTAGCAGGCATAGGCACACTCACCTTTTATACCCAAAGCTCCTTCGGGGCGCTCGGTCATCCCATATCAGACATCGACACCGGAGAATATGTGCAAGCCGGCGGAGGCAATATCTACTGCGCATCGGTAATCGGTGTGGACAAAGGAAAGAAAGGGGTGCCGGGTTCACTAAAGGGTATTTTTTCGGGGGCCAAAATCGGCGAAATAACCGGCAACTGCGACTGCGGAGTTTTTGGTATATCCGATATACAGAGCGGTACAGCAATGAGCGTGGCATATAAAAACGAAATAAAATGCACAGATGCTCAAATCAGGTGTGACATAGGAAACGGACCCGAAAACTTTGCTGCAAAAATCATAAGACTGCTCCCCGCATCGGAGGGCTCAAAAGGTATGGTTATTGAGATAACCGACAAAAGGCTGATTGATGCAACGGGAGGAATTGTGCAGGGAATGAGTGGTTCTCCCATCATTCAAAACGACAAAATTGCTGGTGCCGTGACCCATGTGTTTGTAAATGACCCAACGAGGGGTTATGGAATATTTATCGAAAATATGCTGGCAGAATCAGAAAAAATTAAATAATGTTTAAAAACGCTTGTTTCCATTGAACCGACCTCCCAATCGTCAGATTTTAATCTGACTTTTTGGGGTCACATCAGAGGCCAGGCGTTTTTAATGTATTTCATTATATATGTGTTTTACAGCAGAATTTCAAAAATTCTTCTTCATAATTTATTGACTTATGCAGGCAATTGTAGTATAATTTACCCAAAAGTGTATTTTAATCATACCAAAGGAGTTTTTTCAATGATCAGAGGAAATATCAAATTAGACAATCCCACTCGATATTCAGGCGAATATAAAATACCTGACGACAAAATACAAAATGCCATCAAAAAAGCCACCGACAAATGGCTTGTAAAACTCGATGAATTTGGCAACAAATTCCCCCCGGCTGCTTCACAAAACGACAAATATATCGTAGGAGAAAACAACTCCTGGACTCAGGGGATGCATACCGGTGCCACTATTTTAGCATATGAACTCACAGGCAACGAAAAATTTCTTGACCATGCAAAAATGCAGATGCAAAGCTACTTCGACCGATTTGAAACCAAAATCGGCCTTTGGGACCACGATGTTGGCTTTGTATACACTCCCTCAGTTGTAGCACTCTACAAGCTCACCGGAGATGAAGCTCTCAAAGAGCTTGCCATAAAAGCGGCTCACCACCTCTACGACAACATGTATTCACAAAAGGGCGGCTTTATACAACGAATCCATGATGTGAGCACAACAGACGGATGCCGCACAATGATGGACACACTTATGAATATTCCGCTGTTTTTCTGGACTTATGAGCAAACCGGCGATAAAAAGTTTATGGATGCCGCCAAATCTCAGCTTAACATTACTGAGAAGTATCTCATAAGAGAGGATGGTTCTTCCTTCCATCACTATATGTTTGATGTTGAAACCCACAAGCCCGTCAGAGGACTTACATTCCAGGGTCACAGCGATGATTCATGCTGGTCGAGAGGACACTCATGGGGTGTATACGGTTTTCCGGTTGCTTACTCCTACACCAAAGATGAAAGCCTCCTGCTCCTTCACAGAGATGTTACATATTTCATGCTTAACCACATGCCCGAAAGCTATATACCCTACTATGACTACGATTTTGTTGCTCAATGTGATGAACCCCATGATTCATCAGCGGCTCTTGTGTCTGCCTGCGGTATGCTTGAAGCATGCAAATATCTTTCGGATGATGCCGAAGAAAAATCTATCTACAAAAATGCGGCAGCTAAGCTTGTTGAGGCTGTAATCGATAACTGCATGAACTATGAAAACAAAGACTTTGACGGTCTTGTAAACATGGTTACCTGCTCGGCTCCTCACAATCTTTGTATTGACGGATGCACCTCATACGGTGACTTCTTCCTTTTGGAAGCGCTAAAGAGATATCAGGATTCAAGCTGGATAAGATATTGGTAATAAAATGCCGAAAACAATTTTCGGCTTTCAAAAACAAGTTATAACTAAATTAAGATGTCACCCGCCTCTATAGGCGGCGGGTGACATCTTAATTTTTTCAGTGGGAGTTCAATCTCCCACTGAAAACGTTGAATGACGCGACTTTGCCGCTTATTGAATCTTAAAAAGTGCTTTGCGGTTGAATATGTACCGCAAAGCACTTTTTCATTCATCATCATTTTGAAAACTTTGTAATCAAGTAAACTATGGCGGATATTGCAGCCATTACAATAAATATTGCAAGCATCCCCTGCCCCATAAGCTTAATTGCCG
>JAEDEG010000100.1 GCA_016293435.1 Clostridia bacterium | reverse complement strand
TCCAGCTATATTATAAGGGCGGTCTTGCCATAGATGCAGGCTCCTATGCAGGCTCGGGCGGAGGCTGGGGAGACGACCACTTCTACAATTACTACACTCGTACCGTAGCCAAAAACGGTATGCTGGTATATGATCCGAGTGAACAATTTTATGTAGATTATTTTGACAAAACCGGAAAGCTGCTTTCAAATGATGGCGGTCAGTTTAACTCTCAAACCGTCAGCACCTACGAGGAATATATGTCAAATCCCGATGAGGCAAAAACCGAAGCCTGGTATGTGGGACCCAACAAAAAGACACCCGAATTTTCACTTCTAAAAACCAACATCACGGGCTCCTACGGAAACAACAAGGTCAAAAATCACGAACGCTCCATGGTGTTTATTGATTTGGACAATGACGATTATCCCGCGGCACTTGTTGTGTTTGATGATATAACCTCAGCTGATAAGAGCTTCAAAAAATCGTGGATAATGAACACAGTTTTGGAGCCTCAAATAAACGGAAACACAACCACCGTAATCCGCAATGACGACGGCAACAACGGCAAGCTCGTCAACAAAACCCTGCTCCCCGAAAGCGTTACAATTCAAAATGTCGGCGGAGAGGGCAAAGAATCCTTTGTAGACGGAGTTAACTACGAAACCAAGCCCAACGCAGAGGGCATAAAATGGGAGGCGGGAAGCTGGCGCTTTGAGGTATCTCCAACCAATGCAAAGGAGCATGACTATTTTCTCAACTCCATGTATGTAACCGACTACGACCGCAATTTGCCCGTGCTTCCCATGTACAAAGAAGACACCGACAATTTCTATGGTGTAACACTAAAAGACAGGGCAGTATATTTTTCAAAAAATGATGCTCTAAACAGCTCTGCTTACCTTACTCTCAGAGACAACGGATACACAGAGGTAAAATGTCTTGTAAGTGATGTAAAGCCCGGATTGTGGAGGGTTACAAACACTGCAAGCTCAAGCTCTGTAACCTACAGGGTAGAGGAAGAAGAAAACTCTCTGTATTTCAGAGGCACACCCGGCACATACCTCATAGAAAAGGCTGCCTCGGGCACTGCCGCTGCAATCGAATATACCGAAATGACAAAACCGCGCTACGGCGACTTTATGGTATACAACACCTCCAAAAAGATGTTTTATGCACTCAATAAGCCCACGGTTATGCAGAACGGCAGCAAATTAGTTCCCATAAAAGAAATGCTCGAATATGGCGGCTACACCATCACCGATAATGGCAGCGAAATAACAGCAAGCAACGGCACTATAGAATATAGATTCACAATCGGCAAACCCACTCTTTACACAAACGGCTCATCATCTCAAATGTCAGTCGCACCGGTTGTAATTGACGGTGCGCCATATGCCAACATAGCCGACTTTGCGTGCTTTAACACAAGCTACAATTCCAAAGCCAAGCTTCTTTTTGTTACCGTGAATGACATGAGCGGCAGCGAGATTGCAAATGCATCACCAAAGGTGAGTGTTGTTTCTTCTTTTTCGGATATACCCGACACTCTCCCCGTTGGCACAAATATAAAGCTCAGTGCAAAAAGCTCTTTCTGTGACTACTATTTAGACAACGGCGGATATGTCAGCCTTTATCACAATGATACCTTGCTTGGCTCGTCATCCCAATCGGATTATACGCTGAGTCTTACCGTAAACAGCAGAATCAACAATATCTATGCGGCTGTGTACAGCTCCGGGGGAGAACTCATTGCCAAAAGTGATACCATCACCATAAACGGCATTTCACTCATCCGTCACCAAACGGGCAATTGGTCTGTAGATACCGAAACAAACTCCGGCAAATACAATTGGAACTTTAACCAAAGTGCAAATAACAAAAGTGACACAAATATGTATACGGCTCAGATTGCGGCTGAATATATCGACGAAAACACCGGCGAAATCCGAAACAATGTCGGCATAGCCACCTGGGACAACACCAAAAATCTCGATGGCACCCAAATGGCAGAGGGAAGCATGGGCATAGTGCAGGTACAAGCAGCCTACCCAAATCAATCGGTAAACAATATGAACAAGGCAGGCGGTCAGGGCAGAATATTTGAAGCCGGCGTTGAGCTCAAATACAGCAAGAGTGAGCTTAACAAAGATTTTGGCTTAATCAGCTGCAATGTATACAAGTCATATGATGAAACAACAGGCTACGGTGACGCTGATTGGGCAGATGTAAGCATGAGCGTAACCACCGATGGCTATATTAGATGCAGCGGTGTTAAGACCGAAGTTAAAGCAGACATTACAAGCTGGCACAAATATTCAATAAAGTGCGATACCGAAACCGATATTATGTATTTTTATGTGGATGATGAATGTATATATTCCAAAAAGAGCGCCAACGACATTAAGGGCTTGCAAAGATGCAACACATCATTTGACAAAGCCCCCGGCGAAAGGGTAACCGGATATTTTGACAATGCGTATATAAACACCTATAATATACGCCCATCATCATTGATTCGGCACGTATCGGGCAATTGGTCTATGGATACCGAAACAAAATCGGCCAAATACAATTGGAACTTTAACCAAAGTGCAAATAACAAAAGCGATACAAATATGTATACAACTCAGATTGCGGCTGAATATATCGACGAAGACAGCGGCAAAATCCGAAACAATGTCGGCATAGCCACCTGGGACAACACCAAAAATCTCGACGGCACTGCAATGGCAGAGGGAAGCATGGGCATAGTCCAGGTACAAGCAGCCTATCCAAATCAATCGGTAAACAATATGAACAAGGTCGGCGGTCAGGGCAGAATATTTGAAGCCGGCGTTGAGCTTAAATACAGCAAGAGTGAGCTTAACAACGATTTTGGCTTAATCAGCTGCAATGTATACAAGTCATATGATGAAACAACAGGCTACGGTGACGCTGATTGGGCAGATGTAAGCATGAGCGTAACCACCGATGGCTATATTAGATGCAGCGGTGTTAAGACCGAAGTTAAAGCAGACATTACAAGCTGGCACAAATATTCAATAAAGTGCGATACCGAAACCGATATTATGTATTTTTATGTGGATGATGAATGTATATATTCCAAAAAGAGCGCCAACGACATTAAGGGCTTGCAAAGATTCAACACCACATTTGACAAAGCCCCCGGCGAAAAGGTAACCGCATATTTTGATAACGCATATATAAATACCTATGATGTAGAATTTGACGGAGATTCATCAAATCTTACCGTAAAAAGCGGCAATACGGTAATAGACAGTCTGTCATATGCACATTGTGCAAATCCGCTGACGGTAAGCGGCTTTGTTATCAAAAAAAGCTCTTCCAAATCCCGTGATACATCACTTAGGGTATATGTCGCTTTGTACAGAGGCAACACCCTTTGCTCGGTCAAATCGACCGATATAACTCTATCTGACGATTACAACGGCTTCAATCTCGCATTTGACGAGGTGCCCGCCGATATAAATACGGGCTGCAGCATGAAGCTTTTTGCATGGAATTCAAGCTTCAAACCTTATTTTGTATCGACAGACCCATTTTCAAAATAATTTTTATACACATTTATGGAGGGATATAATGAATAATGTAAAGAAATTTATTTCGAGCCTTTTGCTAATTTCGCATGCACTTGTCTTTGCGGTACAGGCAGGTCCGAGTGTAGATATTGCAGATAGCTCCACCAACACTCTCTCGGTAAAGGGCGAAGCACCCGAACACAGCAAGGTCATGCTTTATGTGCTAAATGACGGCTGCACCTTGGCAGATATGCTTTCCTCAGCCGACGGAGTAATTCTCTATAGCAGAGATACCGTAGCCGATCAAAACGGCTACAGCTTCGACTTTAGGCTGAACAACACAACCGGCGGCGATCATTTCACTGCGGTTGTTGCTGCAAACAATGCTTATGAAACGGTTGAGTTTTCATTTTACCCCGAGAGTGTAAAGCAAAGCTTCATCACTTCAATCTCTGCGGGTAATATCACATCTGCCGATGTTGAAGAAGGCGCAGCTATGTTTACGCTAAAGGGCTATGCACTCTATGATGATGCTGCCAAAGCTCAAATCGCCTCAGCCTTAGCCGGTCTTCGTGACGAAAACGGCGGCTTTGATATGAAAAGCGAAACCGTGCCCGATGTAGACAAATTTACAAATTTGTTTAAGCAGGCTATGGTTTTGGCAGCCTTCAATACCGACAATGCAAAGCTTTATGATGCCGATGGCACTATGCTTTATGCAGATATAATCGGCATTTCGGACGAGGTTATATATGAAGACTATGTAAAAGGTCTCAACGACAACGGTAAAGCCTCTGTTCGCGCAGCTCTTTTTGCATCAACCTATCCGACCAAAGCCTCTTTGGCTCAAAGCTTTAATGAGATTGTTTTGGCAAATCTTTTTACCAACAATGCAAACATGGGATATTCCCATATGTCACAGCTCCTTACAAAGTACGAATCGGAGCTTACCTCAGCCGGATTTGATATATCCGACTACAATAAATTAAGCTCTTCCAAAAAGGACGCTGTATGCAAAAAAACAGTTTCTTCAAACAAAACTGCCCTAACTCTTCTTGCCGATGTATTCAATGATGAAGTGGCAAATCAAAGCTCCAAATCAAACAGCTCAGGTCAAAGCTCCTCGGGCAATTACGGCGGTGCGGGCAGCGGCTCCAACAACACACCGGGCTACGTTGTACCCGATACTCCGGCTGAGCCTCAAAATCCCGAAGGTGCTGAGTTTGCGGATGTTTCCTCTGAGCATTGGGCAGCCGAGTACATTGCCGCTCTTTCTCAAAAGGGTGTAATTAACGGCTATGCAGACGGAAGCTTCAAGCCCGAGGGCAATGTTACCAGGGCAGAATTTGCCAAGATTATGGTATCTGTTATGGGGCTTGCACCCGATGCTGCCGCATGCAGCTTTGCCGATTCACAAAATTTGTGGAGCACTCCATACATCGGTGCCGCACTAAAAGCGGGCATTATATCGGGCACAGGTGAAACAAGCTTCTCACCCGAAAGCGAAATAACGCGTGAACAGGCGGCAGCCATTATAGGCAGAGCCCTTGGTGTTGAAGACAAAGGCACCCAAGCCGAATTTACCGACGACGGCTCTATTTCGGATTGGGCAAAAGATTATATATATGCCCTGAGTGCCCTGGGTATAATAAACGGCAAACCCGATGGCAGCTTTTCACCCGACACACAGCTTACCCGTGCCGAGGCGGCAAAGCTTATCTGTGTGGCATTCACTGACAAATAAGGAGGCTTGATGATATGAACAAAAAGATAATCAGTTTATTAGTTTTAGTATGTATGGTGTTTTCATCATTTGCCGCCTTTGCAGAAGTATCGGACAATGCAAATGTAGAATTACCCGATTCCGACAATCTCAAATTTGCCAAGACACTTGGACTTTTGGACGAAAGCCTGATAGGTACCGATACCTTCACCAGAGCACAGCTTGCAAGGCTTGTATCTTCTATCATGTTCTACCATTCGGGTGTTGAAACGGAATATATGCCATACGTTCCCACCGATGTAGACAGCGATTTGGCTCCCTATGTTTCTGCCGCCATATCGGCAGGAATACTAAACGGCAACGGCGACGGCACATTCTCGCCAAATGCAGAGCTAACCTACATTCAGCTTGTAAAAACCTTTGTAGTGCTTTTGGGCAGAAAGGCAGAAGCCGAGAGCAAGGGCGGATACCCTGCCGGATATTATGCCACAGCCACAGGTATGGGGCTCACAAAGCTCGCTCCTCCCGACATGAACTACAAGGTCACCGTGGCAGGTGTTGCCGATATGCTTCGCCTGGCAGTAAGCGTTGACATGGCAGAACTGAGCTATGACCAAAAGCTTGAGATTTTGGATGAAAATTATCTTAGCTACTACTGCTCAATATACTATGTCAAGGGCATGGTAGACGGCGTGTGCGGCGTTAGCCTAAACGGCTCGGTGAGCGACGGCAAAATAAGCATTGACAAAACAGAATACTCCGCTCCCGAAAGTGTGCTTATCGACAGCTCCTCCCTTGGACTGAATGTAGAAGCCTTCTACACAAAAGACGGCAGCAAAAGAAAAATCCTATATATGGAAAGCTGCGGCAACAAAGTGGTTACAATTGAGCCCGAGGATCTTGCTTCGGTTAGTCCCGACAATATCACTTATATATCAAACGATAAAGAGGTAAAGCTCAAAATAACCACCGATACCATTCTTATCTATAATAACGAGGTTCTCACAAGCTACAATCCATCCTTGATAACCCCGTTTATCATAAAAAGCCAAGACGGCTATGTAGAGCTTGTAGACAACAATGATGATTTAAAATATGATATCATCAAGGTCAGAGCCTACGACAGCTATGTGGTGGACAGCGTAGAACGCGGTGTTATTTACAACAAATATCACGGCGACACCGTTATCGACACAAAAAATCTTGATGATGTAAGCGTTGTAAATGCTATCGACCAGCCCATCTCCCCCGATATAATAACAAGTGGCGATGTGCTTAGCGTAATGCGTGATACAAACGGCAATATAACCAAAATTATTGTAACCATAGAAAAATACACCGGTACTCTTAATTCTATCCAAAATGAAAACGGAAAGCCCTATATTATTGAGGTTGACAGTAACAAGTTCAAAATTTCTTCCGGCTTTGGCAAATCACCAAACACCGATGACCTCAAATTGGGCGAGGAGATTACCGTATATTTCAATCACGAAGGCAGAGTATGTGAAGTAGAATCCGATGCCGCCGATTCCTATCGCATAGGCTATCTTATCGATGCCGGCAGTGAAGGCATCATGGACGAAACCTACAGAATGAAGCTTCTCGGCTCCGATGGCAAAATAAGCATATATGACCTTACCGACAAGGTGGAGGTTGAGGTAGCATCAAAACCGGAGGGCAAGAAAAAAGCCGACGAAGCAATTGCAATTGCCGGCACTTCAAATGGCAGAGTTAAGCGTCAGCCCATTTTGTATCGACTAAATGCCGACAAGCAAATCAAGTGGGTTCGCTACTCGGGCGACAGCACCGACACCACCGTCGACGGATTTTTCCGTTTGCCCGATGTGTCCAAAAACACCTCATATTATCTCAGAAGCGACAGCTTTGGCGGTCAGCTTCTTATGAGCTCCTCATCGGTTATGTTCAGAGTTCCGGCAGAGAGTGAGCGTGATGATGATACCGCCTATGGAAAGCATACCAACATAGGCGATTCAACCAATTTTGACCTTTTTACCGGATATGGTGTCAAGGCAAACAGCCCCATGATGAGAATTATGGTTTTTGAGATGTCTCAGTCAGACTATAGTGCACCTGATGACGGTGAGAACATTTTTGTAATCAAATCGGTAACCAATGTTTTTAATGACGATTATGACAAGGTTGTTAAGCTCACAGGTGTAACACAATCCGGCGAAGCAACCGCAAATCTTCTTCCCGAAATTGCCGCAGGTCTAAAGCCCGGTGATATTATTCAGATGGGTCCTGAGGTTGAGGGATGCGTTCGTCAGATTAACAAGGTGTTTACCGAAAGCACACGCAAAATGGGACAAAAGTATGATGGCACTGCCTACACCAATCCCACAAACCGCATGTTCTACACGAGCAACCGATTTGTATACGGTAAGGCATACTGGGCAGATAATGATGCATTTACTCTCAAGGTGCTAAACGAAACAACCAATGAATATGAGACTGAGCTCAGCTATATCACAGCAAAATATAAGCTCATAGTTGTAGACACAACCGGCAGAGAGATTGATGTATATTCCACTACAAAATCTAATATTCTTTCGGAAATTGAATATGGCGATAAAGCTACAAACCTCTTTGTTCACAGCCATAACTCAACACCAAGAGCTATAGTAATTTATAAATAATCAATTGCTTTTAGAGCTAAGATTGGTTTATAAATGCAAATGCTCTGACAGCAATTTTCAAAGCATTTATGAAAATACAATAAAGTACAACAAAAATTTTATCATATTAAAAAAACAGCCGCACAAATCATATTTTTATTATGAATTGTCGGCAGATTGGAGAAAGAATATATGAAAAAAAGCTTATTTTTCAAGGCAGTGACCTTTTGTTTGGCATTCTGCCTTTGCTTTGGCAATATATCCGCACTGGCTGAATACGAAAAGGTCAAAAACCCAAAAGTAAATCTTCCCGAAACTCCGGTGCCAATCGTTACAGAGGGTACACTCATATTAGAAGCCGAAGATATGGAATTTTCGTCAGAGGCAGTAATTATTGAGGACGAAGACGCATCGGGCGGTATGGCAGTTCAGTTTGTGCCGGTTGCATGGCGGCAAAATGCCGACCCCGCCGCAGGATATGACCTAAGAGCAGAATTTGACACAGATAATAATTATAATGTTTATGTATGGCTCAAATACAAAGCATTGACCGACGGCAATGACTCGTTTTTCCACGCAATAAATTCTTATAATTATGTTGCAAACTATCTAACGGCAGCTCCGGACTATCAGTGGCGCTCGCTCGGCTCTGTCGGCATAAAAAAAGGAGATCGTACAGCTGTGAATATTCAGTACAGAGAGCCCGGATTCATTGTCGACAGGATTATCATAACTGACGACCCGGCATTTACGCCAAGCGGCAAAGATGATGTTCCCGGTATGACCACAGGCTTCAATTTTGAGGGCTTATACCCCGATCCGACCCTGTATCCTATCGAAGGTCATCCCAGAGTTCTCTTTACCAAAGATGACATTCCCCAAATTCTCTCCTACATGCAAAGAGCAGATAACAAGGATATGTATGCCCGCACTATAGAAGCGGCAGATCGCGATCTTGGTGAAGGCTTGCTCGATACTTCAAAGCTTGATAACTTCAGCGACTATATTTTAACCGGTATAATCCACAGAGCGCTCTTTTATGCTCTCGGTCTCAGAGATGCAGATCACACAAGGGTTGCTATCGATGCAATGCGCAACTATTTCAAAACCGTTGCCTACAACCCCAAAACCGGTGATATTACCCGTGAAATGGGCAAAACCATGATGGCTGCAGGTATGGTATATGACTGGTGCTACGATCTTATGACCGATGATGACAAGGCATATTTTATCAAAATGCTAAAAGCAACTGCTTTGCAAAAAGAAATAGGTTACCCTCCGGTAAATCAGCTTAGTATTTCCGGCCACTCGGGTGAGGGCGAAATATTCGGTCACCTTTTGGTTCCCGGCATTGCAATTTATGATGAAGATCCCGAAATGTATGATGTGTCCGCAGGCAGAATGTTTGCCGAATATTTAGACATTCGCAAGCTCTGGAACACAACCGGAGGTCACTATGCCGGTCACGACTATGGTACAACCCGTTATGGCTGGGAGCTTTTCGGCAATCTGCTCTACACCCGTATGGGCTATGAAGAAGGCATCTTGGGCGATTTGGATAACCTTGCCAATGTAACCAAAAAGTTTATTTATGCAAGGCTTCCTATGGGCTATCTATCCAAATGGGGTGACAGCTGGTCTTGGTCAACTGCAAATAACAAGGATTATCATTGGAAAACCCACGACAATTCCACATTCAACTATACCACAGCCATGACAGATGATCCCTATGTAGAGAGCTTTGCCCGCATAGACAATTCATTGGCAGGCTATGCACTAAGCTTTGATCCCATTATTCCGTCTGTGCTCATTAACTTTGACGAAGACGAGGCAAAATCCATAGATGAGCTTCCGCTCACCATGAGAACCACCTATCCTCTCACTTCAATGTTTGCTCGCACAAATTGGACACTCGGTCAGGACTCCAATGCCGCTGTAGCACAGTTTGAAGCTCGCGAAAAAAGAATACTCGACCATCAGCACGCAGATCTTGGCACCTTCCAGCTTTACTATAAGGGAGGTCTTGCCATAGATGCAGGCTCCTATGCAGGCTCAGGCGGAGGCTGGGGAGGCG
>JAEDEG010000099.1 GCA_016293435.1 Clostridia bacterium | reverse complement strand
GGTAACTACGCCTCGGTGGACTTTCACCACAGAGCATTGATATGCCCGTCATACCGCAAAAACGGGAATACACAAATATCCCCTCTATCAATATGGGTTTTCAAAATTTTGTTTATCACACATAAGGTCACATATTTTTCAATATAAACGAACAAAAAAATACAAGTTTTTTACAAATCACTTTTTTGGCTTGACTTTTTCTCTGTGTAGCCTATAATGGTAACAAGGAATAAAACGACATTCACGCGAAAGGACAATATTATGCTGTATAATTCACTTTCACTAAACGGTGCCTGGGTAATGCACTATTCGCCGTATGAATACACAAAAACCGCGGACCCGTTTGACTGCGCAGAAGGCAAAAAGGATATAGCAGGCACCGAGCCCGATTCTATGGACAGCTCTCTTGTTGAAAATGCCGTACCCGGATATTGGGAGGATATGACCGAGGCTTTTATGGCTGCTCCGTTTTACAATAAGCTCCGTATCAATCCCGAATACGGAATTCAAAAATACCCCATAGCCGGCACAGCACCCGACATGGCACTGCCAAATATAATGGGCAATTTTTTCTACAAAAGAAGCTTTGAATGGTCAGATACCGCATCTGATGCTTACATATATTTTGAAGGGGTGCAAAACACCGCCGCCGTATGGATTAACGGCACGCTGATCGGCAGGCATAGCGGCTACAGCACTCCGTTTGAGTTGAAAATTCCATCAGGCATCCTGCAAAAAGGCGAAAACACAGTCAGCATATCTGTTTCAAACTTTCGCCTTGAGGGCTTCGCGGGCGAGCCTGTATCGGGTCTTACCAGCCGAGCTGCCAACGAATACACCGGCGGCATTACCGGAGATGTGGAGCTGCGCACATATATCTCACCGCTGCAAGATGCTGCGATTTTTGTGTCAAAAGACTGCAAAAAGGTGAGTGTAGAGCTCATCAGCACAGAAAACTCCTCATACGCATGGGAGGTATCAGACAACGGCAAAGTCATCAAAAAAGGCTCTGCATCGGGGGATTTTGAATTTGATACCGATTCACTTGACCTATGGAGCCCCGAAAATCCAAAGCTTTATACCCTGCGTATAATGTGCGGCACAGCCACACTTGAGCAAAGCTTTGGAGTAAGAATACTTCTGCCCGACGGCTCACATTTCCGCTTAAACGGCAGACCTTATTTTCTGCGCGGAGTGTGCGAGCACTGCTACTTCCCCGAAACAATACATCCTGCCCACGACCTCACATATTACCGCAGTATAATCAAAAACCTCAAAAAATTAGGCTTTAACTTTATACGTTTTCATACATATGTTCCTGAGGAGGAATATATGCAGGCAGCAGATGAGCTGGGAATGCTCATTCATGTAGAATCTCCAAACAATACCACCTTAGAGGAGTGGGAGCAAATAGTAAAATTCTGCCGCCGTCACACCTGCGTGGTAATTTATTGCTGCGGAAATGAGCTTCTGATGGATGACCCGTTTATTGAGCATCTCAAAAATTGCGCAGACGCTGTTCACGCCAATACAGACTCTCTGTTTTCACCCATGAGTGCAATGCGCGGTCTTGAATATTTTTGGACAGAGCCCGACCAGGAACCTCAAACAAAGGAAAAACCGTTTAAACACCATCCGAGACGAATCAAAACCGTGGGAGCATTCAGCGACATGTATTCGAGCTATGCAAACGAGCTTCACAGCTACCGCTCTCTCGACGGTGACCCCAAGGTGATTGACGAGTGGAATGCAGTGTATCAAAAGCCCCGTGTAAGCCATGAAATATGCATAAGCGGCACCTACACAGACCTTAGCATTAAAGACCGCTACAAAGGTCAACGAGTAGGCAAAACAGATATGTTCACATCTATTGAACAGCATCTCGAATCGAAGGGCATTTTGAAAAAAGCACCCATATATTTTGCAAATTCATCCCAATGGCAACGCCGCGTGCGCAAATATTGCTTTGAAACTCTCCGAATGAGTGAGCACATGGCAGGCTACGACTTTTTGGGACCTATAGACACCCACTGGCACACCTTTGGCTACGATGTGGGCATGATGAACGAATTTTATGAATTAAAGCCCGGCGAAACAGAGCGCAATGTTTTGATGTACAACTCCGAAACCGTGCTTTTAACAGATCTCAGACGCAATACAAATTACACCTCGGGAGATACTCTCTCCTGCGGTATTTTCGCCTCCTATTACGGCGAAAATAATTTGAGCGGAGCACAGCTTACAATTCGTCTTTATGCAAACGGCAAGGTAATAGACCGCAAAACCGTAAAAGCAGACACCCTTCCCGCAGGCGAGGTATCAAAGATATGTGACTACTCGGTTTTGCTTCCCGAAGCAGCCAAGCCTGCCGAAATGAAGCTTTATGTAACGCTTGACGGCAATGAGCTCTTTGCCGAAAATGAATGGGAGCTTTATCTCTTTCCAAAAGCAGAAGCGGTTGTCGGAGAAAATCTTGTTGTTGTCGAAAGCATCTCCGAAGCCGAGCTCACAGCCCTTCTTACAAAGGGAAAAGACGTGCTGCTGCTCGGTGCAAAGCCTTTCCCGAGCCTTGCCGCATCCTTTCAAATTGGTCTGGCAGGACGCACATCTGGCAACCTTGCAACAGTGATTTCCGACCATCCCGCACTCAAAGACCTGCCCCACAACGGCTTTTGCGGATGGCAATTCAACAAACTGCTTGAGGGCAGCAATGCAGTATGCTTTGAAACAGAGGGCATTGCCTTTAACCCGATTATAGAGGTTGTATCAACTCACAAATTTGCAATCCGTCAATCGGCACTTTTTGAATTTTGTGCAATAAACGGCAGGATTATGGTATGCGGATTTAATTTTGACAAGGCAGACCCGGCTGCAAATTGGCTCAAAGCCCGACTCATATCATATGCATCGGGAGAGGATTTTTGTCCCGCTGACACACTGACCGAAAATCAGCTCTCCGACTTCATAAACACAAAGGTAAAAAAAGCGGCGTCAAACACCAACTTTGCATTCAATGCCAACGACAAAACCGCAACCCGCAAAAAAAGATAAAGGTTATGATATATCAGAATATAAAAGAAGCAGAATTTATTGAAAGACCCAACAGATTTATAGCATATATAGCACTTGACGGCAAAAGAGAAATATGTCATGTCAAAAACACCGGCAGGCTGCGCGAGCTACTTGTTCCCGGAGCCTGCGTATATGTTCAGCTCTCCGATAAGCCCGAACGAAAAACCCCCTATGACCTGATTGCAGTAAAAAAGGGAGATAAAACAGTCAACATAGACAGTCAGGCACCAAACAAGGTGTTTGGCGAATGGCTCAGTTCATATTTTAAAGACACTCTTCTCATAAAGCCCGAGGTCAAATACAAAAATTCACGCTTTGACTTTTATGTTGAAACAAAGCACAGAAAAATATTTATTGAAGTAAAGGGTGTTACACTGGAGAAAAACGGCACCGCCCTTTTTCCCGATGCGCCCACCAAGCGCGGCGTAAAGCACATAAATGAGCTGTGCAGCTGTATTGACGACGGATATGAAGCCTATATGTTTTTTGTGGTACAAATGGAAAATATCAAATCCTTTGCTCCCAACAAAGAAACACATCCCGAATTTGCCGAGGCACTGAGCAATGCGGCAAAAAAAGGCTTAAATATTATGAGTGTGGGATGCAAGACGGGATCCGACTTTTTGCAAATAGAAAATTTTATAGAGGTTAGACTCTAAAAAACAAAACTGCCGAGAAATGATAGGTTAATCTCTCGGCAGTTTTTTTCTTTCTATATTATTTATCCCAGCATCAAATCACAAACCAGACTGCTCAGCTCGGCGGGGTTGTCTACCGACAATCCGCTCACAAGGCGTGCATTGGCATAGAGAATTTTGCTGTACTGTTTCAGTTTTTCTTTATCGTCTGCAAAAAGGGCTTTCAGTTTGTCGGCAATGGGATGATTCATGTTGATTTCAAGCACCAGCTCTGCCTTCATCTGCTGCCCCTCTGCGCCGGGCATTTTGTTTAATATCTTCTCCATTTCTGCCGACAGTGCACCTTCGCTCGAAAGACAAGCGGCATGATTTTGGAGCGTGTTGGTAAAACGAACGCCGTGGAGCTCTTTTCCTATGCTGTCTTTAATAAATGTAAAAAGGTCGGCGTTGCTTTCGTTTTCTTTCTTAAGGCTTTCCTTTTCTTCATCGGTAGAGAGGTCGAGGTCATCCTTACATACATTCGAAAATTCTTTTTCATCGTAGCTGCGCAAAACCTGCAGAGCAAATTCGTCCACATCATCGGTAAGATACAAAATTTCATATCCGTGTCCGATAACCGACTCAACCTGAGGAAGAAGCGAAATCTTTTCGATAGAATCGCCGGAAGCATAATATATCTTGGTCTGCCCCTCCTTCATGCGTGATACATACTCCTTGAGAGTTACATATTTATCTTCAAGAGAGGATTTGAACATAATTAAATCCTGCAACACATCCTTGTGCATACCGTAGTCACTGTATATGCCCCATTTGAGCTGTGCACCAAAAGCTGCAAAAAACTTTTCATAATTTTCGCGGTCGCTTTTCTGCATTTTGGAAAGCTCAGAAGCAATTTTTTTCTCTACCGATTTGGCAATAGCCTTGAGCTGACGGTCGTGCTGGAGCATCTCACGGGAGATGTTGAGCGACAGGTCGGAGCTGTCTACAAGACCCTTTACAAAGCTGAAATAATCGGGAACAAGCTCCTTGCATTTGTCCATAATGAGCACTCCGCTCGAATACAGCTGCAGGCCCTTTTCGTAGTCACGGCTGTAGTAATCAAAGGGAGCGTGAGACGGTATAAAAAGAAGTGCTTCAAAGTTGGACATACCCTCAGCCTTTTGACGAACCACCTTGAGAGGTGCTTCATAATCAAAGAACTTATCGCGGTAAAAGTTTGCATATTCCTCATCGGTAACATCCGAAGCATTTTTCTTCCAGATCGGAACCATGCTGTTTAAGGTTTCGTCCTCAATCACGGTTTCATATTCGTCTTTGCTGCCCTCCTTGAGCTGCTGATGCTCTGTCATCATTCTGATGGGGTAGCGGATATAGTCACTGTATTTTTTGACAAGACCCCGCAGACGGTACTGATCGAGAAATTCACTGTACTTTTCGTCTTCGGTGTCTTCCTTTATGTGGAGGGTTATAACACTTCCCACTTTATCCTTACTGCATTCTTCAACTGTATATCCGTCGGCGCCGGAGGATTGCCAGCAATATGCAGTATCTGAGCCGTGAGCAAGGCTCTCTACGGTAATTTTGTCGGCTACCATAAATGCCGAATAAAATCCTACGCCAAACTGACCGATAATATCCACTTTTTCTTTTGCTTCATCATCGGCATTTTTCTTAAAGTCGAATGATCCGCTCTTTGCAATGGTACCAAGGTTATTTTCGAGCTCTTCCTTTGTCATGCCGCAGCCGTTGTCGGTAATAGTGAGGATTCTTGCGTCCTTGTCGGCTGTAATGCGAATTTCATAATCATCGCGGCCGGTCTTGACGGTAGAATCTGTCAACGAACGAAAATAGAGCTTATCGATAGCATCGCTTGCGTTGGAAATAAGCTCACGAAGAAAAATTTCCTTATGGGTATAAATGGAGTTTACCATCATATCCAAAAGCTTTTTGGATTCTGTTTTAAACTGTTTCTTTGCCATAGTCTGTCTCCTTACTTTTTCTTAAAACGCATAAAATTTATGCACTGCCTGCAAGTAAATAATTTTTTCAATAAGCGGCAAAGCCGCGTCATTCAACGTTTTCAGTGGGAGATTGAACTCCCACTGAAAAAATTAAATGTCACCCGCCGCCTATAGAGGCGGGGGACATCTTAATTTAGTTATAATAGGATAGTATACCACAGGTGGCACATTAAATCAAGCTGTAAAATATGAAATATTTGTAAATTTTGTGTGAATTTTGTGCAAATTTATTTGTTTTGCAAAAGCTTCATTGCTCCAAACGCTTCATATTAATGTAAATTATGCAGAGCTTTTTTGAAAAATTTTCGCATTAAAAATTCTTGACATTACAATAATTATTTTATATAATCTCTTTAACAAAAAATCCTTTAAAGGGGAGTGCTGACAATGAACACAGTAAGATTTGATTTGACCAAAGAATGCGGAAATTTCAAAAATCTTAATGCAACCAACGGCGGTCCGTGGCACAAGCGCCATGTATACGACCAGTACAGAAGCAATTTTGCAGAATATAAGGCTGCAAGAATACCCTATTCTCGCAATCACGATTCGGCAGTACACGGTATATACGGAGGCCCCTACAGCCACGATATAACCTGTATTTTCCCTGATTTTAATGCTAATCCGACAGCTCCTGCTTCCTATGACTTTGCTTGCACCGATGAGGCAATTATGGTTTCGCTGGATGCCGGTACCGAAACCTTTTTCCGCCTGGGTCAGACCATAGAGCATCAGATTAAGAAGCACGGCACAATTCCCCCCGCAGATTTTAATAAATGGGCAGTAATATGCGAGCATATTATCCCGCATCAAATACATGGGAATTTAAGTATATACATTTTTACGGAAATCAAAAAAGCAAAGGTTTTTCACCTTATGAATACATATTGAATTACAAAATTCATATATCCAAGCAATTGCTCTGCAACACTATGGACTCAATTGAAGAAATAGGTTTAAAATGCGGATTTTCAGATACTTCTTCTTTTATACGTGCATTTAAAAGGCGAGTTGGTGTTTCGCCTCTAAACTACAGAAAGAAAAAATATTAGCATGTTTATCTTGTTCTGAGCTCGGTAGGGTTTTTTCCTGTTTTGTTTTTAAACAGAGTCGAAAAATAGTGTTCATCACAAAAATTCAGCTTATAGGCAATCTCCTTTACCGAAAAATTAGTGTTTTTGAGAAGGGTCGCTGCGGTTTTGAGGCGGTTATTCATGTGGTATTCGTATGGGGTGGTATTATAATATTTTTTAAAGAGCCTTATGGTCTGTGACGGACTTTTGAAAATCAGGCGAGAAAGCTCCTCAACGGTAATTACGGAATAAATATTTGTATCAATATAGTCCTTGAGGATTTTTGCTTCGGGTGATGCTGTAGTGCTTGGTTCAACTGATGAAGCCAAAAACTGAATAAGCTCGTGAAAATATAGTGAACATTTTGATATAATATTGTTTGGGGAGAGAGTTTTGTTTTGAAGCTCTTGGTGTATCTTCTCTATATATGGCTGTGAATTGCAGTGAAATACAGTGTGGTCGTTTAATGAGTAACAATCGGTAAGAGCATGTACCAGTGTACCCGATATATTAATCCATATTTTGACCCAAGGGTCATCGGCTGACGAATAGTACTCATGGTCATCACCCGGCTTTAGAAAATACGAATCGCCCTTTGTGGCATAAAACACCTTGCCGCACGTCTTTACGGTGCCCGAACCCGAAATGATATACTCAATGCACCCATCCTCCGCTTTTGAGCGGCATATTTTGTATGTTCCGTCACAATATGAAATTCCTGCAAGGTCAATTTTAAAAGGAAGTCTGCCGTCAAACAAAGGAACCTTGACAAATTCTTCTTTCATGCTCATAATCCTCACCTTCTTGCTAAAAAGCTATATTGTTTTTAATATATTATAGCATTAAAATATACTTAAGTAAATACTTTAGGAGAAATTATAGTGAACATAATACCAAGAAGTGAGCATCCCAATCCCCAGTTTGAAAGAGCAGACTGGCAGAATCTAAACGGAAAATGGGAGTTTGAAATTGACAAATCAAACAGCGGTGAAGAAAGAAAGCTCTATGAGGCAGAAAAGCTGGGCGGCGAAATTATCGTGCCTTTTTGCCCCGAAAGCGAGCTATCCGGCGTTGGCGAAACCGATTTTTTAAATTCGGTGTGGTATAAGAGAAGTATAAGCATAAAGGACAAAAGCAAAAGAATAATTTTGCACATTGGTGCCTGCGACTATTTTACCACTGTATATATCAACGGCAAAAAAGCAGGCGCTCACAAGGGCGGCTATACTTCTTTTTCTTTTGATATAACCGATCTTGCAATGATTGGTGAAAATACCGTTGTGATTCATGCCTATGATGACAACAGAATCTATCGTCAGCCAAGCGGTAAGCAATGCCCAAGTTACGAATCATATGGTTGTTATTACACCCGTACCACGGGAATATGGCAAACTGTATGGCTTGAATACATACCCGAAATTCACATAAAAGACTTTAAGCTTTATCCCGATTCTGCCAACGGCAAGCTTGTCGTGCATGCAAATGTGGCAGGTGATGGGGAGCTTTTGGCTGTGGCATATTATGAGGGCAAAGAGATGGGCAGATCAATTGCTCAAAATAACGGCGGCAATGCAGAGCTTACCATAGAGCTTGACGAAATTCACCTTTGGGAGGTTGGCGCCGGCAGGTTGTATGATTTGGAGCTCACCTACGGACAAGACAAGGTTAAGAGCTATTTTGGTTTAAGAAATGTAGCACTCGATGGCTACAAATTTACGATTAACGGCAAATGCGTATTTCAGCGCACGGTGCTTGATCAGGGATTTTATCCCGACGGAATCTACACAGCTCCCTCTGACGAAGCGTTGATTAATGACATTCGTATTTCCATGGATGCGGGCTTCAACGGTGCCCGACTTCACGAAAAGGTGTTTGAACCCAGATTTTTGTATCACTGTGACCGTATGGGTTATATTGTATGGGGAGAGTATGCCAACTGGGGTATTGACCACACCGACATATCCAATCTGCCAACATATTTGAGAGAATGGACAGAGGCAATAGAGCGCGACTTTAATCATCCTGCCATTATCGGCTGGTGCCCCTTTAACGAAACCGGTTTAGTAAACGGCAGAAAGCAAGCAGATGAGATGATAGAGACGGTATACAAAATAACTAAGCTTATGGACAATACCAGACCTTGTATTGACACGAGCGGTTACTTCCATGTTGTAACAGATATCTATGATGCTCACGACTATTGTCAGGATGTAGACGAATTTGCAGATTACAGCAAAAAGCTTGAAAAAGAAGGCATACTCATCGACTATACCGCACGCGAGCCAAAATACGCCGGCATGCAGGAATACACCGGCGGTCCGGTATTTATGAGTGAATACGGCGGCATTAAGTGGGATGTAAAAGACGACAGCCAAAGTTGGGGCTACGGTGATACTCCCACCACTGAAAAAGAGTTTATCGAACGCTACAAGGGTCTTACCGAAGCAATTATGAAAAATCCTAAATATTTGGGATTTTGCTATACACAGCTTTATGATGTGGAGCAAGAAAGAAACGGCCTCTATACCTACGCGAGAGTGCCAAAATTTGATATAAAAATATTCAAGGACATAAATTCGCAAAAAGCCGCAATTGAAGAAGAATAAACTTTAAATTAATGACTGCTGTAAAAAAGTGCGCTGACACGCACATCAACACCCCTGCCCCTCAATCTTGAGGGGTGGGGCTTTTCCGTTTCCTAATTCTCTTGTAAAATATTCATATGAGTATTTTCAAAAGATTATTTCATAACATTTTCATAAGCTCAATAATTCCGATATTAAAATTCGTGATACCATTATTGAAAATGTCAATAAAGTGATTCACTGCGATGACTTTAAACGCGGATATGCTCTCTCCGGTTGCAGTCATTGCGGTCATTTAATGGTTACACCATTTTTTATCAAAATTTTTCAAAAAAAATGTTGACATTAGCTTCTTTTTGCGATATAATATCAATGTTGCAAATTTAATATAGGGGTATAGCTCAGTTGGTAGAGCAGTGGTCTCCAAAACCACGTGCCGTGGGTTCAAGTCCTACTGCCCCTGTCAAATAAGACTGACTATTTTGATAGAATAGTCAGTCTTTTCTTTTCATCAAAAACAGTCGAAAAACCGCAGTATAGCGGTTTTTCTCTATTACATTGGGAGTGTTGCGCAAACCGTGTAAATAGAATAATCTTCTAAACAATTGTTAAT
>JAEDEG010000098.1 GCA_016293435.1 Clostridia bacterium | reverse complement strand
CCGAAAACGGAAGGTTTACAAGTATTGCACCGAAGCCCATAGGTAACAACAGCGAGGGCTCATATTCTTTCTTTATTGCAATATAAATCAAGAATATCCCCACAATATACATAACAACCTGCTGCCATGTTACAGCCATAAATCCGTCTAACAAAAAACTCATATCGCACCTCTTTCATTAACTTCCATGTACAACTTTTCCCTTAGTCTTTTTCTCCTTATGCTTCTGCCAACTTACCCATATAGGTCCTGCTATACAGATTGTAGAATAGCATCCGCTTATGATACCGAAAATCATAGGCAGAGCAAAGCTTTTGATTGACTGAATATCCTGAACACATGCAAATATATATACTACTACAATACTTACAAGTGTGCAGAGGTTTGTATTAAGTGAGCGTGTAAAGGACTGGCTTATACTCTTGTTTACTATTTCTTCAATAGGCATCTTATTACCGTAAAGTAGCTTGTTTTCACGAATGCGGTCGTAAATTACAATGGTATCATTAATTGAGAAACCAAGTATGGTAAGTGCCGCCGCAATGAATGAATCATTTATCGGAATATTAAACACTACGAAAGCAAAGAACACGATAATTACGTCGTGAAGCAGTGCAATAAGTCCTGTAACGCCTGCCGATAAACCCGATACCTTTCTAAAGCTGAACCAAACATAAAGAATAATGAGTATCGCAGAGAAGATAATTGCTTTTGTACTGTCAATAGCAAAGTCCTTTCCGATAAACGGCTCTACTACAGATACATCTGAAAGCTTCAAATTGTTATCAGGAAATGCTTCTTTTAGTGCATATGTAAGTTTGTCCTGATCTGCAGATGCAAGACCTTCTTTTCCTACAAGGTTGAGAACAAGCTTTGTGGAATCGGAGGTTAAATCGGATTTTGTCTGAACATCGCACTGTCTGCCAAGCGTATCCTCTACAACTGACATAGCTTTGTTTGTGTCAATTTCCTGTGTGTATGTATAGTTTATAATTGCCCCGCCCTTAAACTGAATATCAAAGTTAACTCCATTTGTAAAGATACAAACAATGCCTATAAGAAATATCGCAAGTGAAACGAGATAACACTTGATTCTGTTCTGATAAAATTTGAATACCTTTTCATTTTTCTTTCCGTTGCCGTAGAAACCGGGCTTTCTCAACTTTTCGTAATTGCTCAGGGATTTTATCATCAGCTTAGATATAACTACACCGCACAGGAAGTTGAGAATAACACCTGTAAGAAGTGAGTATCCGAATGAAAGCATTGTACCTGAACCGAATATCATAAGTATTATTGCAACGATGATAACCGTTATATTACCGTCAAATACCGATGAAAAGGCTTTATGGAAGCCTGAATCAATTGCAGCACGAACTGATTTACCGTCTGCAATTTCTTCTTTTATTCTTTCGGCTGTTATGATGTTGGCATCAACACCCATACCGATTGACAGAATAACCGCCGCAATACCTGGAAGAGTTAATGTAAACTGCGGAACAGACAAAGCAAGGAGCTGACAAGCTACCTGAAGTGTAAGTGCAAATACTGCAACAAAACCGGGAAGTCTGTATTTAATTACCATAAACAGGCAAATCAATATAAATGCCGCAATTCCAGCATATACCATTACATCCAATGCACCTGTTCCCATAATAGGACTGATGGCGTTATAGTTTTTGGATTCAAGCGAGAACGGCAACGAGCCTGAATTTATTTTTGATGCCAATTCTCCGGCTTCCTCTGCATTTGCCATGCCGGTTATGATTGCCTGACCTCCGGCAATTTTTTCTTCAACCATCGGATTGGAAATCATCATATCATCCATAAAGATTGCCATTGAACTTCCAATAAGCTGTTCTGTTGCCTGCTCAAAGAGTTTCGCGCCCTCTTTGTCAAACTCCAAAGCAACAACTTGCTTTCCTGTTTGCGGGTCTGCCTGAGCCATTGCATTCTTAACATTTTTACCTTCGAGCAAAATATTGCCCTGAGGATCTCTGAATGTTAAAAGTGCCGTTTCGCCAAGCTCTGCAATCGCTTTTTCAGGCTTGAATTCCGATTCGTCAGCTTTCCAAGGAAATCTTACAAGAATTGAACCGTTTTCTCTGTTAACCGTTATTTCTCGGTCAAGTATGTTCTGAGCATCGCATCTTTCTTCCATTATTTGCTTTGCTGAATCAAGTTCTGCAGCAGATGGAACGCCGTCATAATCTTTCGGAAAATATGTTGCTTCTACACCGCCACGAATGTCGATACCAAATCTCATTTTGCCTGCACTCGGAACCTTAAATGAACCGATGCTTACTCCCAAAATTGCAGTATATGTAATAACTGCTATAAGTACAAAGACAATCCAGAAGGTGCCTTTGTTTATCCTCTTATTCAAAACCTTTCACCTCATATTGAAATTAAATTTGTAATTACTTGTATGATAATTTCAACATGCGTTTCTTTCCATCCGTCATAAAAATATATATTACAATCTGTTGTGCCAGTAATGTGCACAATTCCGTGTAGAACGGAATCCTGATATTCGCATAAACACTGTTTATGTATTTTTCAAGAACAGTCTTTGTAACAGGTAATAATTTCTCCTGCCTAACGGCACTATGACGTTGTTTAAGTTCCTTAACACCCTCAAATCTGCCAAAAAACTCCGTTCTTTCAGGAGCAATAAATGAGGTGCTTATATCTACATAATCAAAAAAAGCATTGCTCTTATCCGGAAAATTCAGTGTTTCAAGCTTTGCAAAGGTCTCTCCCATATGAGTAGGAACAACAAAGACAGCAAAAGTCAAAAGCAATGCAAGTGCCACAATATATTTAGTTTTATAAACCAAATTAAATATACGCACCTTAAAAACTCCTATTTTTTCAATCTTACACAAATTCGTGTAAAAGCATACGATACAAAAGCTCCGCACACGATACCCTAATATGTCCTATGCCAAATGTATGTCAATCCGGATAGCCCTAAAAAGCCAACGGCGGCACCCATACCGAAAACCGCCAGCATTTTTCCGTATTTTCATATTAATCGAAAATTGCATATTTTTCAGCATAATAAGAGAATTTAGAACCGAAATCCACATTGTTAGTCTTCATATCTCTTATTGATTGATGAACATTCATATTGTTTTCAGACGCATCAATAACACAAGCTGCGATATTAGAGCAATGGTCTGCGGTTCGCTCTAAATTTGTAATGAGGTCAGCCCATACAAATCCTGCTTCAATAGAGCAAGTTCCGGCTTTTAATCGTTTTATATGTCCATCTCTGAGTTTAGCCTTTAATCCATCGATAACCTGTTCTAAAGGTTCAACATCATAAGCAGATTTCAAATCGTTATTAATAAATGCCATATATGAAAGGGTCAGAATTTCGGATACTGCACCGCATAATACGCCAAGTTCCTTAACCGCACCAGGTGTAAACTGCATATCCTTTTCTTTAAGTTCTTCAGCTGACTCTAAAATATTGATACTATGGTCTGATATTCTTTCAAAATCTCCAATTACTTTAAGGAGTTTTGAAACCTCACTGCTATCACTGTCACTGATTTGATTACGGCTCAGTTTTACAAGATATGTTCCTAAAATATCTTCATAGTGGTCTGCTTTTTCTTCAGCGGCACGAATTTCTTCTGCAATAGCAGAATCATATTTGCTTAACATATTTAATCCGTTTTTAAGAGCCACAACTGAAGATTCCGCCATTTCGCATACAAGCTCATTGCAACGTTCCAATGCAACAGGCGGAATTACAAGAAGCTTTTCGTCAAGCTCTGCGATTTCATCTTTTTTGTTTGTATCAGGCACAAGTTTTATAGCCAATTTCTCAAGAAGCGAAGACATAGGAAGTAAAAGTGCGGTACAAGCGATATTAAACAGTGAATGTGCAATTGCAATACCAAGATAAGATGCTGATGCATCCAAAAGTGCAGGCTTTAAAACGGCTGATATCAGGCTGAATAGTGAAAGCCAAATTATTGTACCGATTACATTAAAAGATAAATGAACAATCGCCGCACGTTTTGCGTTTTTATTTGTGCCAAAGGATGAAAGAAGTGCAGTTACACAAGTACCGATATTCTGTCCCATAATGATCGGAACAGCAGCACCATAGGAAACCTGACCTGTTGCAGAAAGTGCCTGAAGGATACCAACAGATGCTGAACTCGACTGAATAATCGCTGTCAGAATTGCACCTGCCAAAACACCAAAAATCGGATTTTTGAACATTATAAAGAGATTTTGAAAAGCAGGAACATCACTGAGTCCCGACACCGCTGAGGACATTGTATCCATACCGAACATCAAGGTAGCAAATCCGAGAAGGATTGTACCCGAATCTTTTTTCTTGCTTGATTTACCAAACATTAAAAGTGCTGTTCCGATAAGAGCAAGAATCGGTGTAAAAGATGTTGGCTTTAATAACTGTACAAACATATTATCGCTCGATATTCCACCAAGACTTAATATCCATGCAGTTACGGTTGTACCGATATTTGCACCCATTATAACACCAATAGACTGTTTGAGGGACATTATACCGGAGTTTACAAAACCTACTACCATAACGGTTGTTGCTGATGAACTCTGAATAACTGCCGTTACACCAAGTCCGGTTAAAAATCCTGCGATTTTATTCTGAGTAAGTTTTGCAAGCAGTTTTTTTAGACTGCTGCCGGCTCTGCGTTCCAATGCATCGCCCATTACATTCATTCCGAAAAGGAATAAACACAATCCGCCAATTAAAGTTAAAACATCAAATATAGTCATTTATATACCTCGCTATGTTAATTTGCCTTTACTGATTCAAAGTCTTCTTCAATTTCTTTTGAAGGAGGTGCTGTCATAAGTGATACAACAACAATACAGATTGATGAGAAAATAAATGCAGGAAACAGCTCATAAATCGCAAATATGCCACCTAATTTAGATATAACAATCTTCCATAAGAATACCATTTAAGCACATTCTTCAAGAATTTCAGCATTTTCACACTCCGGGACAATTGTGCAAATAATTTTGTTTTACGAATATTTCTCCTCATTTCTGCCTAAAATCCATGCTTTCTCAATATACCATTTGATTATACAATAATTTTGGCTAAGATGCGGTTAAGACTGCTTATTACAAAAAAGGCTGTAAAAAAGTCGTATAAAAAGTCGAGGGTGAAAATCCTCGATTTTTTATACACAAAAATAGCTGAAACCGTAGCGGGATCAGCTATTTTGCGGTATAATATTTATATGAAAAACAATACTAATACCAAATAAAAATTTCGATAGATTCAGAAAAAAATTATTGAAATTTATGATCCAATCTACACATTCAATGAAATAATTGGGCAAATTGACCTAAGAAAAATTGTCAAGCCCCGCGCTGTAGGACGGACAAATTATAACTAAATTAAGATGTCACCCGCCTCTATAGGCGGCGAGTGACATCTTAATTTTTTCAGTGGGAGTTCAATCTCCCACTGAAAACGTTGAATGACGCGGCTTTGCCGCTTATTGAAAACAACACCTTCATCGGTTTTCATTCCGTTGCTGATTATTTAAAATGTTTATCATTTCATAGGGATTTTGTGATTTTTGCTCCGAAATTTTTCTTTCGGCAAGCTCATTGGACTGCTCCACTGCTCGGGAAATATAATCAATACTTCCACTGCACCTTTCAAACTCCATTGCCATAAATGCCATTACCGCATGCTCTCCCTTTTCGTCAAGCGCATTAAACATATTCACCATATCAATAACATCGTTTGTCATAACAAGGTGTGTATCATAGTTTATGAGCTCAATGTGCAAAAGAGAGCAGATTTTGACAACGGTTTCGTATGCAGTTCCGCCAACACCGTTTTTGACTGCACTGACGATGGTTGTCTGAGGAATCCCGCTTGCAATTGAAAACTGACGTATGCTTTTGTACTGCTTTTTTATTTCTTCTTCAATTTTGGCAGCAAGCTCTGTAATCATTGAATTTTCCATATTATCACACCTTTTCTGAATTAAATCATCAAGAAATATTATACTTTGAACAAATATTTTTGTCAAGATAATTCAAGAGTTTGAGTTTCAGCGAGCCTTTAAAAAGGATGAAGATACGGTGAGAGACGCACAAGTTTGCTCATTGATGCCGGATATAATTTGACAACAAAAATCGTTGTCAAATTGCTACTAATATTGACATTTATCGACATAGCAGTGCTCTGTAAAAGTAAACAGAAGCCTCTTAAACACCGAGTTTAACGTGTTTAAAAGGCTTCTGTTGTTTTATCGGGGTAGAGGGACTCGAACCCCCGGCCTCATGGTCCCAAACCACGCGCGCTACCAAACTGCGCTATACCCCGAAGCTTTCGCATATTTTAGCGACTTATTTATTATAACACAAAAAAATACTGATTGCAAGTATTAATTTCAAAATCTTCATTTTTATTTTACAAATAGGTCAAAGTGCAGAAAACACCGGTTAAAATCAAGGTTGTTTTCTGCACTTCATATTTTATGCCAAATTCAGTGCCATAGCCATCAGACCCTCATTATCGCGGTAAATCTCGTCAAATTGCTTTGGCGGCAATGGATTTTCGCCCTCTCCTGCTTCTATTGTATAACCCGGGAGGTTATAGTGAGATATGAACCAATCTTTATAACCTGCAAAGCCCGACTCTGTGGGTGTGACCTCCGTTTTATAGCCCGATGCACGGCTTAGTGCCTCTGCTATTTCTTCGCTGTTTTCGGGCAGATAGTCAAGGTATTTCCAATATATGACCTTGCCCTGAGTATGATACGACAGCGTCAGGCAAAATCCCGTTGAAATAGATAGATTATACAAAGCCCTTGCCTCGGGAGCACAAAGCGGAAAATCACCCACATAATCCCTTGGTGCCGCAGAGCATATTCCGATTTTTTTCTTGTTTTCCTTTGCCATATTCCAATTGGCAGGATAATTCAAATTGAGATCCACTCCGTCAATGTTTGCTTTCCATCCCTCCGGAAACGGAATGTCCGGATATTGATCGGATATTTTTTTTGCCTTTTTATAATACTCGCTGTCCTTTTCGACAGCACCGTTAATCAGGTCAACACCATCGGGATTGACCAGCGGAACAACCACCAGTGTTTTGCTCAAAAAGAGCTCTCTGGCATCAAAATTACACAGCTTTCTGCTGTATTTGTAAGCTTCGAGGTAAGTCTGCGTAAATTTCAAAAGCAGCGGTGTTGTTATCCATTCGTTGGCATGATGCGAAGCATTAAAGAAAACCTTTTTTCTGCCGCAGCCGCAGGTAAGTGCAATAATATCCTTGCCCATCACACTTTTGCCTATAGAGCATGCAGAAAGAAAAGGGTATTTTGATAAAAATTCTTCTATAACCGATACTGTTTTGTCATATGTATAAGCTAAATTTGGAAGTACCGTCATACAATCACTCCATGATTTTTGGTATAATAATTGTATGCATCTGTATCAAAAATAATGCTCATACATATCACATCCGATTCACAAGCGGCATATATTAAAATCGGGAGGTGAATAAATCATGTCAATCTTTGGCTGCTGCTGCAGAAACGAATGCAGAAGTGACTGCACAACACTTGCAATAGTATCGAGCATTATTATCGGTATTGTTGCTGCATTTCTTCGTATAGCCGCCGTTATAACAATAGCACCGGCTTTTCTTTGGGTGACATTCGGCATTGCTGTAGCTTATCTTGCAATAACCCTCATATCAGCATCCTTGATTCCCAATTCGGGCATAAGGATATGCATCTGCCCTGTTTTGTCAGTTTTGTTGACCGGTATTCTGGGTACAATTATAGCCTCACTGATTCTTTTGGCGATAAGCTTTACCGCCACAAGCATATTAGGTGCTGTTATAGTGGGGGCACTGTTGGCGTTCTTCTTCCTTATACTAACGACAACTGCTTGTCTTATAAAATGCATTGTAAAATGCTTTAATACAGATTAAGCCATAGCTCCGACAAAATCCCCGGCAAAGGATATCACGCCTTACAGCCGGGGATTTATTTAAAAATGTCCAAAAAACGCAACCTATAGCAGTGTAAAAAAGTATTATATACAGAATAATAATTTTTCTTTAATAAATCATTATTTACATAATGATGCTTGAACATACGACAAAAACATGATATACTAAATTCGAAAGGAATGAACTATATGAAAAAATTAATATCCTTATTGCTGACTGCAATGCTAATTTTTGGCACAATGAGTGCGTTTGCATTCAGCGACATAACCCAAACCCACTGGGCGTGGAAATATGTAAAAGAGCTGTCTGATGCCGGCATCATAAACGGCTATGAAGATGGCAGCTTCAAGCCCGCCGGCAATGTTACCAGAGCAGAATTTGCCAAAATGCTCTGTTTGGCACTTGACTGCCACTTTGAAGCTCAGACCGCCTACCCTGATATCGACAGTCACTGGGCTGCCAAATACATACTGCGCACATCGGGAGTTGTATATACTTCATCCGAAAAATATAAACCCGATTCAAATGCGACAAGGGGTGAAATTGCATATGCACTCTCCACGGCATTGAATCTGGCACCTGCAAAGGTGGATAACGGCAGATTTGCCGATTGGTCAGAAACTGATGCCGATATAGCAGACAAGCTTGCCTCGGCAATAGATGCAGGTATTATACAAGGATATGAAGATGATACACTCAGATCATCACACAATGTAACAAGAGCAGAAGCCGCCGCACTTATCGTGAGAGCTATGAATTACAAAAAAGAAGATGAGCCTGCTGTTCCCAAAGATGAAGATCCCGAAAATTCAGATACCGACAACCCCAACAAAGACGAACAACAATCCGATCCCACAAGGCCTGAAGAAAGCGGGAAAAATGATTCTATAATTCCCGAAAATATGGAGCATATGTATAATCTCTATCCTCTCAAAGACCTTATTATCGTCAGCGATGTAACCTCAACTATATACAACACCGACGGCGAGGAAGGCTATCGTATCCAATACCGCCTTGCCGGAAATAACGAAGTGTATTCGACGCTTATCCCCAACGATGACAAAATCACTGTTGCCGGCACCAAAAGCGCCCTTTCGCAGATACGAAAGGGGGATGTAATGATTATGAGCACAGCATTCAGAACACATATCGATACCTTGTTTGTGGTTGCGTCACTCAATTTGGGTGACCCTGACATTAATTCAGATGCAGCTATACCCAACGGCTCTAAGGTTGGCCCCCTCGGCAGCAACAAAGATTATGAATTTGTGTATGGAACCGTTGTTTCATATGATAAGAAAACAAAATGCACCAATTTTGTGCTTAACACTCCGGCCGGAGAAACAGAAGTAAGTGTTGTCAGAAATGCTAATGTTGAAGTGTATAATTCTCGTCTAAAAAACTGCTGGTTACCTGATTCACTCTCCGCCGTTACAGAGGATATGTTTGTGCTTATTAGATACACCGACGGTGAAGCAACCGAGGTTATAGCGTGTGATTAAAATAAAAGATAGTGAAAACTCTGCCGTTTCACTATCTTTTATTTCACATTAATTTTCTGAGATAACCTTATTCAAAAATTCAACTGCAGCTTTAATATCCCCCTGAGGATTGTCGCCAACTTCACGCTCAATGGTAAGGAAGCCCTTGTAGCCGATATCCTCTAAAGCTTTCAGATATGCAGGAAAATCAACACTTCCACTACCCAGAGGAACCTCTTCAAAATATTGAATATCATCGTAGCCCTCGGGAACGGGATGAACAACTTTGTATATAAACTCAGGATTTGATTCTCTGAGCTTATTGCCGTCTTTAGCATGGGTATGTACTATATACTTTTGGAGATTGTACACCGCGCGAACAGGGTCGTCGCCGGTTACCATTGCAAGATTTGCAGGGTCAAGATTTACGGCTACTCCGGTCGAACCGAGAGAATCCAAAAAGCCCTTGAGCACCTCTGAGGTTTCGGGGCCGGTTTCTATAGCAAAGTGAGCGTTACAGCTGTCTGCATAGTTTGCCAGCTCAAAGCATGCCTCCTGCATAATTTTGT
>JAEDEG010000097.1 GCA_016293435.1 Clostridia bacterium | reverse complement strand
ATTTCTGTCAAGGCTGATTTTATCATGCATTTTAGCCTTTACAGGGATACGGATTGTGATATAATTTTATAAAAGGTTTATGTAAACTGAAAATGAGGTTTAAACAAAATCGGGGATTGCACCTTTTTACCTCCCGATTTTTCGAAATTTTTCATATCTCTGATCAAGCAATTCTTGGCTCGTCAACTTTTTCAGTGATGTAATTTCGTTGAAAATATATTTTTTCAGATTATCACAAATTTCTTCATTTGAAAGGTTTTCCTCATCTATTATCTTTTCAACAATTTCAAAAGAGTATAAATCCTGCGCTGTAAGTTTCAAAATATCAGCAGCTTCAGCAGCCTTTGACGCATCCTTCCACAAAATTGTAGCACAGCCTTCGGGTGATATAACCGAATATACAGAATTTTCAAGCATAATCACTCTGTTTCCCACTCCAAGTGCCAAAGCGCCGCCGCTTCCGCCTTCGCCAACTATAACCGAAACAATAGGAGATTTAATTCCCATCATTTCATAGAGGTTTTCGGCTATCGCTTCTCCCTGACCTCTTTCTTCGGCATCAATACCGCAATATGCGCCTGAGCTTCCGATAAAGCAAATAATTGGTCTTTTAAATTTTTCTGCTTCTTTCATAAGTCTGAGAGCTTTTCTGTATCCCTCGGGAGTAGGGCATCCAAAATGTCTTTTAATTCTTTCTTCAATTGTGTCACCTCGCTCCATACCGATAACAGTTACCGGTTCGCCGCTGAGATACCCCACACCTGCAATTATAGCACCATCATCACCGAAACGTCTGTCGCCGTGAAGCTCTACAAAATTGTCGATCATATTTTTTATAAAATAACCTCCCATGGGTCTTTTGTTTCCTCTTGCAGCGGCTACCTTTTCATATGCCGTTAAATTTGCCATAAAATAAACCTCCCATCAACCGACCTTGTGAATTTCAAGTAAATTTGTAAGTATTGCTTTAAGCTTCTGCCGCTCTGCAATTAAATCCACAAAACCGTGCTCAAGCAAGAATTCTGCACGTTGGAAGCCTGCAGGTAGCTTTTCTCCTGTAGTTTGCTCTATAACTCTTGCTCCCGCAAATCCTATAAGAGCCTTAGGCTCAGCAATGATTATATCACCAAGCATACCAAAGCTTGCAGTGATTCCTCCTGTTGTAGGGTCGGTGAGCACCGGAATATACAAAAGACCGGCATCACTGTGTCGTTTTACGGCACCGCTGACCTTTGCCATTTGCATAAGAGATATAATACCCTCTTGCATTCTTGCGCCACCCGATGTTACAAAACCAACTACAGGCATCCTTTCAACGGTAGCTCTTTCAAAAAGTCTTGTAAGCTTTTCTCCTACAACAGAACCCATGCTTGCCATCATGAATGAAGAATCCATTATAAAAATCATTGCTTTATTTCCGCCAATTTCGCCGGTACCACAAACTACCGCCTCATTTAAACCGGTATTTTTTTGAGCTGTTTCAAGTTTCTTGTTATATTCAGGAAAGTCAAGCTTGTTTTTACTTTTCAATTCAGCATCCATTTCAACAAAAGAACCGTTATCACAAATTGTTGCAAGCCTTTCAGATGCAGACATTCTGGCATATGTGCCGCATTTTGGGCAAATCATAAAATTTTCTTTAAGTTCCGGGTATTTGTTTTCTGCGCTGCATTTTTTGCAAACTCTTACCTCATCGCTTTTCATAAAATTAAATAAATTCTTTAAATTCATTCTATTGGCCTCCGTCTATTTTTTGTCGGTCACAGCAAATGAAAATTCTGCACTTACACAAAGCTTTCCGTTCACATATCCGTTTCCTCTGGCAAAATAAAACGGTTCTCTTTCTTTTGTGATTTCACATTTTGTTTCAAATATATCGCCGGGAACAACCGGATTTCTGAATTTTACTTTATCAATACCGGTAAAAAAAGGAAGTTGATCGGATTTTAATTTTCCTTTCAGACATACACAAACCGACTGCGCAAGAATTTCACACAAAATAACTCCGGGTACAACCGGATTACCGGGAAAATGACCTTTCAAAAACCATTCTTCACCGGTAATTTTTTTCTTACCGCATGCATATCCATCAACCAATTCGACACTGTCGAGAAGAAGCATGTTATCACGATGCGGAAGAATCTGCTTTATTTCATCAATATTCATTGTTCATACCTCCCAAAAAATGATTATTTAATCTTTTTGAAGGCTACACATGCATTGTGACCGCCAAATCCAAGAGATGTAGACATTGTAAGCTCCAGCTCTGTGCTTAGCGCTTTGTTTGGAGTGTAGTTGAGATCACATTCTTCGTCGCTCTCTTTATAGCCGATAGTAGGTGGTATAATGTTGTTTTCAAGTGCCTTTATGGCTGCAATTGCTTCAATTGCACCGGCAGCACCAAGAAGATGACCCGTCATGGACTTTGTAGAACTGATGTGCACTTTATATGCATCATCACCAAATGCAATCTTTATTGCCTTTGTTTCTGTTTTGTCATTAAGCGGAGTGCTTGTTCCATGAGCGTTTATGTATATTTTGTCTGCATCAATTTCCAATCCGGCCTCTTTGTAACAGTCTGTAATTGCACGTCCGGGGGCTTCAGCTTCGGAATCGGGAGCTGTAACATGAAAAGCGTCACATGTGCTACCGTATCCGCATACCTCTGCGTAAATTTTTGCGCCTCTTGCTTTTGCATGCTCATATTCTTCAACAATAACAGTTCCTGCACCTTCACCCATAACAAAGCCGCTTCTTCTTTTGTCAAAAGGAATAGATGCGGCATCTTTATTTGTGCTTTCTGTAAGAGCCATACAATTTATAAATCCTGCCATTGCAAAAGGTGAAACTGCAGCATCGACACCGCCGGCAATAATAGCGTCTGCATAACCTCCTTTTATTGCTCGGTATGCTTCACCTATTGCACTCGTGCCGGTTGCACAAGCGGTGGAAATCGAGATGCATGGACCTTTTGCACCAAATCTTATTGCAATATTTCCTGCACCCATATTTGGAATCATTTTTGCGATAAAGTGAGGAGAAACCCTCTGAGGACCTCTGCTTAGATATGTATTGTGCTCTGAAACAAATGTATCAAAACCACCAATACCCGAGCCATAATATACACCAAATCTTTCGGGTGCGATATTACCTTCAATACCCGAATCATTAACAGCCTGTGTAGAAGCTGCAATTGAATACTGAACAAACTTGTCTGTTCTTCTTATTTCCGATTTATCCATATATTCAGTGACATCAAAATCCTTAATCTCCGCAGCAAGCTTTGCACGCAAATCGGAAGTGTCAAACCTTGTAATAAAATCTATTCCGTTTTTCCCATGTACAAGACCATTCCAATATGAAGATACATCATTTCCGATTGGTGTCACAGCACCAAGTCCTGTTATCACAACTCTTTTCATAATTTTACTTCCTTTCCGAAATGTTATATGTAATCTTGATTACATCGCAAGTCCGCCGTCCACACGTATAACCTCGCCGGTTATATAATCTGATAATTCACTGGCCAAAAACAAAGCCAAATTTGCTACATCTTGAGTCTGACCAAGCCTTTTCATTGGAATCGATTTTAAATATTCATCAGTTGGTAAATTTTTTGTCATGTCAGTTTGTATAAATCCGGGTGCTATTGCATTGCAACATACATTCTTACCCGCAAGCTCTTTTGCAACCGCTTTTGTAAGACCGATAACACCTGCTTTAGAAGCAGAATAGTTTGCTTGACCGGGTAGACCAATTATCCCGGATATTGAAGAAAGATTTATAATTTTACCACTTTTTTGCCTCAGAAAACCTCTTGAACATGCTTTGATCATATTGAATGTTCCTTTTAGATTTGTGTCCATAACTGCGTCAAATTCACTCTCTGACATGGTAAGTACAAGATTATCTCTGGTTATGCCTGCATTGTTAACCAGTATATCTATTTTTCCGATATCATTTGTAATTGCAGTTACTGCTGCTTTGCATTGTTCAAAGTCGGTTACATTGCACATATAAACAGCCGACTTGACACCATATTCAGACTCCAGCTTGTTTGCAAGCAGTGTTGCCTGATCTTCATTACCTATATCTAAAATTACAATATTTGCACCGTTTTGCGCCATTTTTTCGGCAATTGCGGCACCAATTCCTCTTGATGCTCCGGTTATTACTGCTGTTTTGTCTTTAAGCATTATTTTTTACCTCCTCAATTGTTTTCTTGAGGCTTTCGGAATCCTGAACATTATATACATTAACATCTTTTGATATCTTTTTTATAAGTCCCGACAAGGTTTTCCCTGCTCCAACCTCAATAAAATCCGTAAATCCGTCTGATATCATGTTTTCTATGGTAGTCTGCCATCTTACAGGACTTTTCATTTGGTTTATGAGATATTCTGTTACATTGTCAGAATAGGGGAGAGCGTCATAATTTGCATATACCGGAATCTCAGGCCTGCAAATTTCAAAATTTTCAAGCTCTTTCCCAAATTTGGCTGCCGCTTCATTCATAAAAGGCGAATGAAATGCTGCACTCACAGCCAAAGGAACAATTCTGCCACCTGCGATCTTTACCTTCTCTTCAAAAAGAGGCATTTCGCTTTTTAAGCCGGACACAACAGTTTGACCCGGACTGTTAAAATTCACTGCATATAAATTTTCAAATTCATTAGTAATTTTTTCCACTTCATTACTTGAAAGCTTAAGAACAGCTGCCATTGCAGAATCGACAGTGCATGCGGCATCATTCATAAGCTGACCGCGCTTAGTTACTATTCTAAAACCGTCTGCATAAGAGTAGCTCTTTGCATATGCCAGCGCAGCTATTTCACCAAGTGAAAACCCCGCAACGGCATCGGCATAAATTCCATTTTCATTTAGTGCCACAGCAGCACCAAGATCCACAAGATAAAGGCAGGGCTGTGTATTTGATGTGATTTTAAGTTCATCGTCACTGCCTTCAAACGATTGTTTTATTGTACCGGGGCGAATTTCCTCGGCTGTGTCATACAAATTCTGTACGTTTCCACCCAGCTCATAGAGTGTTTTTCCCATTCCGCTGTACTGAGCGCCTTGTCCTGCAAAAACAAATGCTATTTTACCCATTTTTCTGCTCCATTCAATATAGTTTCGGCATCTCTAATCATTTCTGATATCATATCTTTTACTGATTGCTCCCGATTTACCAAACCTGCAATTTGTCCGGCGAGGAAGCAGCCTCTCTTTTCGTCACCATCACACACCGCAGCGCGCAGTGTACCAACTGCCATTGTTTCAAGCTCGTCATCGGATATATCAGTATATTCCGCTTTGGCGTAACTGCGTGAGAAAGCTGTTTTTATGCTTCTTACCGGATGACCGAGCCTTTTGCCGGTAACTATTGTTGAAGTATCGTTTGATTTTAATACCTTGTTCTTATATGTTTGATTTATGTTGCATTCGGTGGCAACGAGAAATCGTGTGCCAACTTGAACACCAACGGCACCAAGCATATAAGAAGCTGCTATTCCTCGTCCGTCAGCTATGCCCCCTGCAGCGATAACCGGAATGTTAACTGAATCACAAACCTGAGGGACAAGAGCCATGGTTGTAAGATCTCCAACATGTCCGCCGGATTCTCCGCCCTCGGCTATTACTGCATCAGCCCCGCTCCTTTCGGCAAGCTTTGCAAGTGCGCAGCTCGGAACTACCGGTATAACTTTAATTTCGGATTTTTTCCATAATTCAACGTGTTTTTCGGGATTACCGGCACCTGTAGTTACAACTGCAACGCGTTTTTGCGCAAGAAGCTCTGCAATTTCGTCTACATTTGGCCCCATTAACATTACATTTACACCAAACGGTTTATCGGTCAGGGAGAAAGCAATATCAATTTGCTCCTCAATGTATTTCAAATCTCCGCTTGCAGCAGAAATTATTCCGAGACCTCCGGCATTGGATACAGCAGCTGCAAGCTCCGCATCTGAAATATGTGCCATTCCGCCTTGGAATATAGGATACTTTATTCCCAACAATTCGCATATTGGTGATTTAATCATATTGATTTCCCCCTTCCGAATAAAATTACGCCAGCTTACTGTCTATATAAGCAACAAGCTCTTTTACAGATTTACCGACCTCTGCGGGTTTGATTTCGATACCAAACTCATCTTCCATTTCCATCATGATTTCTACAGTGTCAAGAGAATCCACACCAAGATCTTCAAATGTAGTATCCTCAGTGATTTCGCTAACATCAATGTCAAGATGTTCAGCCAATAAATCTTTTACTTTTTCGATTGTCATAATAAATTCCTCCATGAAATAAAAATATATAAAAATAATTGTAACAATTATTTTGTTACCACTTTAACAAGCACACTGCACTTGACAATCCACCGCCAAAAGCAGTAAGAGCTAAAATGTCACCGGATTTCAATTTGCCGGATCGTGCAAGCTCATCCAAAGCAATCGGAACACTTGCTGATGATGTATTTCCGTATTTTTGAATGTTCACAAAAAACTTATCTTTGGGTATACCGAGACGTTTGGATGCAAAATCTATAATTCTCACATTTGCCTGATGCGGTACAATATACGCAATATCATCAAGAGTAAGTCCTGCTTTTTCAGTTATTAATTTAATATCGCTGACAATTTTGTTTACTGCAAATTTGAAAGTTTCCTGACCATCCATAAATATGTATGGAGCTTTATGCACTCCGGTATAAAAAGGTGAGGAACCGCCATAGGCTGGGATTGAAATAACTCCATCATCGCCTTTTGTATAAAGGTTTGATGCTAAATAGCCATCTCCCTTACTAACGATACAAGCACCGGCACCGTCTCCAAAAATCACACATGTACTCCTATCGCTCCAATCAACAATTTTACTCAATCGTTCGCTTCCTATTACTAAGATATTTTTATATTCGCCTCTTGCGATATACGAAACAGCTGTATCCAATGCAAACAGGAATCCGCTGCAGGCTGAATTAACATCAAACGCAGGGCAAGATGCACCAATTTCTTTTTGTACAAAACCGGCAACCGTTGGACAAACAGTTTCGGAGCTTATTGAAGCAGCAATTATCAAATCGAGTTCTCCGGCGCTAATGCCGGAATCTTCCAAAGCTTGCATGGAAGCTTTAACTGCAAATTCCGCCGCCGTTTCTTCAGTCGAAATCCTTCTTTCTTCAATTCCAACTCTTTGTCTGATCCATTCATCAGATGTATCTATCAATTTCTTTAGGTCATCATTTGTAACGATTTTTTCAGGAACATATGCTCCCGTGCCAATTACTTTAATACTCATAATTTATAACATCCTCACTTCGCATAAAATGTGCTATATTTCTATTTATTAAATAACCCTGTAAGCCAATTTTACTAAATTCAGCACAGGGTGTGCTGAAAAGGGCATAAAAATGAAATTTATATTTCAATTTTTTATATTTATTATTTTATATATTTACAGGTTATTTTATTTACATATATTACCCATTGTCTATTCTCAAACTGTTTATAATACATCCAAACCCAAATTTAAAATATTTGATCGCTTCTTCCATGCTTAGTTTTCGTGTTACAGAATCAACGTTATACCCACGGCAAAAACACCATAATGTATAGCTAAGCATTGCAGTATCAACGTCTTTAATCAGCTTATTTTCCTTTGCATATTCTATAAGTTTACTTATTTGATCTGTCCACCAGTTACAATTTGCTTCTGTCAACGAATCGTGTTCAAACATATACCCACTGAACTTCATCTTAACTTCGTATGTGTGTATCAAAGCTTGGGTAGCAACGTCGGTTACATATTCAAAAAAGTGCTTTGATTTATCAATCTTACTTTCAAGACTTTCATGACTTCTATACACCGCATTTCTATACACAATTTCAAGAACCTCACCAACATTGTGAAACCGGTTGTAAAAAACTCTGTTGGTTGCTTTAAGCACTTTAAGTATTTTTCTTACTGTAACATTGTGCGCACCTTCAGTGGTAGCTATATGTTCGGTAATTCTTATTATTTCTTCGCTAACTTCATCACGTATTAGCTCGCCTTTTTTTTTCATAAGAATCAACTCCATAAAAGCAATACAGCACACAGTGTGCTAAAATGATTATATCACATTTCCTGAATTTGTCAATATAAAAAATTGATAAATTACGACTTTTTTGATTTAGTGATATTAAAAACTATATAAAGCATTGAAATTTGCATTTGGTAAAAAAGCAAATTTAATTTCTGAAATGCCCATAAAATAAAGTAATATATCTACTATCAAAGTCTTTAAAAACAGTATAGAAATTGACAATATTGGATTTGTATGTTATAATTATAATGTATATATAATTAAACAATTTGAATTATAAATAATAAGGAATAGATATGGCAATAAAGTACGAAAAAAAACAACACAGAAAAAACAATATTTTATATACGATAATAGCAGCAATTCTTTTGTGTATAGTATTTTTGACTACGGTTAGTTATTATTACTATGCGGCAGAAGATGAGGCATATGAAAATTTGCATATGCAGACCAAGCAAATTAAAGACGATATGGAGCTTCAGCTATTATCCGACCGCGAAAATCTTGCAACTATGGCAAATTTTGCAGCAAAGCTTTATTCGGACGGCGAGAACTTTGATTTGATGTTTAATTCCTTTAAACCCATTGGTCTTATTGAAAATATAGGAATACTGATGCCGGATAATACTTTTATAACAAAGGCGGGAACATTGAACCTTAATGGACAAATATCCTTTGATGAGGAAGCCGCAAAAGGTGAATACATAAGCGGACGTGTAAAAGACCTCACAAGGGACAACTATGAAATCATAAGAAGTGCTGTTCCCATCAAAGTAAACGGAAACACTGTCGGCATTTTATACGGCGTTATAAAGCTTTACGTTCTCGAAAATAAATACAACAATATGGCAAAAGAGCTTGACGCACAGCTCTTCGTTTATGATAAAGAAACAGGAAATCTTGTTATCGACACCATTCATGACAAACTTGGAAATATTTCTTTCTTAGAAAACAGAGAATATCGTGATGGCTATTCCTATGAGCAAATGATAAATAGCGAAAAGGGTTATACTTATTTCCAATCCGTGCTTAAAGATGAAGAAGTTTATGCTCATTTTTCTACACTTGAAGGAATTGACTGGAAGATAACTCTTGCAAGGTATGAGTCTCAGGTATTTGCAAAAACGTACATTCTATCTAACCTACACCTTGTTTCATTTATCACAATATTACTCATCATGGCTTTGTATATTGCGATTTTGATGCGCGGCGAAAAACAAAGAAACCTTGCGACAGCCTGTGCATCAAAAATCAAAAAATTGCTTTTAGAGATAAATCAGCATCAGAATAATGTTTCCGAGTCTTTAAAAGAGATCGCTACCTTTGCAAAATCTCGATCTGCGGTATTCTTTGATTCTGACGGAGAAGAGTACAATTTCGATATGCCTGCCGGTTTGGAAGAAATCCTTTCGGGTGATGACAGAAAATATTTTATATCAGAAATTCTTCGTTACGCCGCAGAACTTCACAAGGTGAATAACGCCACTGTAAACCTTATGTGCATTACGCCAAACAACCATCTTGTAAAAACGAACCACATTTTTTATGATTTTCTGAAAGAGCATAAAATCACTGAGGTTTCCTTTGCAACAGTTATTGACAAAAAAAATCATATCGGCATTCTTGGTGTTGTAAATTCTAAAAACAGCAGAACAGTCAGACTTCTTTTGGAAGATGTTGCAGTTTGTTTTTCCATTGCAATTTACAACAAAAAGCATTTAAACAAAACAGAGATTGCGGCAAAGACCGATTCACTCACAGGAGTTTCAAACCGCGTTAGATATAAAAAAGACCTTTTGATGCTTGATAAGAAAAAACCGCAGAAATTTTCATGCATTTATATTGATGTTAATGAGCTTCATCTTCGTAACAATAAGTATGGTCATGCTGCAGGCGATGAAATGCTCTTGTATATTGCCAATACCCTAAAGAAAGTATTCTATGGTCACAAGATATATAGAATGGGTGGAGATGAGTTCTTGGTATTTGCCGAAAAAGTATCCC
>JAEDEG010000007.1 GCA_016293435.1 Clostridia bacterium | reverse complement strand
ATTGGATATGACTATGTTGAATTTGCCGGATATTACGGCAAAAGTGCCGAAGAAATAAGAGCGCTTTTAGATAAGCACAATCTTAAGTGCATATCGGTGCATCAGGGTGCCGACTTCTACACTGAGGGTGGTCAGAGCGCCTTTGATTTTATAAAAACCCTCGGAGCAAAATACAGTGCTATTCCGTGGTATCCTGTCCAAAAGCTTGCCGGTACTGCCGAATGGGACAATACCGTTGCTCTTTTCACAAAGCTTGGCGAGGATATGAAGGCGAACGGACTTCAGCTTCTTTATCACAATCACGATTTTGAATTCAACAAGCACGAGGGCAAATATCTTATCGATCTGATATACGAAAGCATCCCCTCAGAGCTTATTAATCCCGAATTTGATACATGCTGGGTAAAATATGCAGGTGAAGATCCGATAAAATATATGGAAAAATATGCCGGAAGAATTGATGTTTTGCATCTCAAGGATTTTGTGTGCAAAAATTATGCCGCAGGTCCCGCATATGCTCTCATCGACAACGACGGTAATGAAACGAAGCAGGTTTCAAAAGATGAAAACGAATTCAGATTCAAGCCCTGCGGATACGGTGTGCAGGATTTTGCATCAATACTTGAAGCAGCCGAAAAATACGGCACAGAGTATGTGATTGTAGAGCAGGATCAGTGGTACGACGAAGATCCCTTTGAATGCGCAAAAAAGAGCAGAGAACATCTCGCAAAGCTCGGAATATAACTAAATTAAGATGTCCCCCGCCTCTATAGGCGGCGGGTGACATTTAATTTTTTCAGTGGGAGTTCAATCTCCCACTGAAAACGTTGAATGACGCGGCTTTGCCGCTTATTGAATAAAAGCTGAAAATTGAAAGGCAGACTGCCTTTCAATTTTCAATAATCACAAAAATTTCGGAAAGGAACAATATTATGAAATTATCTGTTTTTTCACCTGTGTTGGCAGATTTGCCCATTGAAGAAGCATTTAAAACTCTTCATGACCTCGGTGTACAGGCTGTAGAGCTTGGATGCGGCGGCTTTCCCGGAAAGGCTCATGTCGATCCTGACAATCTTTTGGGAAATGCAGAAAAAATTGAAAACCTAAAAGCTCTTTTAAAAAAATATGACCTTGAAATTTCTGCGCTCAGCTGTCACGGCAATGCAGTGCATCCCAACAAAAAGATTGCAGACGCTTTTCATGCAGATTTTGAAAAAGCCTGTATGCTTGCAAAGGAGCTTGACATAAGCACAATCATCACATTCTCGGGTTGCCCGGGCGGAAGCCCCGAGGACAAAACTCCCAACTGGGTAACCTGCCCATGGCCCGATGATTTTGGCGCTGTGCTTGATTATCAGTGGAATGAAGTGCTCATCCCCTACTGGAAAAAAGCTGCCGAATTTGCCAAAGGCTACGGCATCAAAAAAATTGCTTTTGAAATGCATCCGGGATTTTGTGTATATAATCCGGAAACAATGCTTCGCATAAGAGAAGCTGTAGGCGATATACTCGGAGCAAACTTTGACCCGAGCCACCTTTTCTGGCAAGGAATAGATCCGGTGTATGCAATAAAAAAGCTTGGAGATGCCATCTATCATTTCCATGCAAAAGACACCAAAATAGACGAAATCAACACCAAGACCAACGGTGTGCTTGATACAAAGCCATACGACCACGAAGCGGATCGCGCATGGATATTCCGCACAGTCGGCTACGGTCACGACTATCAGTGCTGGAAAGACATGATGAGTGCACTAAGAACAGTTGGCTATGACGGTGCAATCAGCATTGAACACGAAGACAGCCTTATGTCTCCCATGGAAGGCCTCAAAAAGGCAATAGTATTCCTTAAAGAAGTAATGATTTTTGAAGGCAAAGGTGAAATGTGGTGGATTTAATGGAAAAGGTATATAAGCTTGGAATTATCGGTTTTGGCGGTATGGCGCACCACCACAAAACCGAGCTTCATGACAAAAAATTTGAAAGAATTGTTATACACGGAATTTATGACATAAATCCGGACAAAAAGGCAGAAACCCTCTCCTATGGCTTTAAGTGGTATGACACACTAAACGAAATTTTGTCGGACAGCGAAATTGACATAATTCTTGTGGCAACAACCAACGAAGCTCACAAAGACCTCTCAATAGCCGCACTCAAGGCCGGCAAGCACGTTGTGTGCGAAAAACCGGCTACCGTATCTTCGGAGGAGCTCACAGAAATTATGCAGGCAGCTCAAAAATATGGCAGAGTGTTTACAATAGACCAGAACAGACGCACCAACAAGGACTATGTGCTGATGAAAAGAACCCTCGAAAAAGGACTTATAGGAAAGCCGTATGTGATAGAGTCGAGAGTTGAGGGTTCGAGAGGTATGCCATCAGGCTGGCGCACAATAAAGTCACTTGGCGGCGGCATGATGCTCGACTGGGGTGTGCACCTTATTGACCAGATTATGTATATGACAAACGAAAAGGTCACTCAGGTATTTTGCAAAATGTTTAGTATTGACTATCCGGAGGTTGATGACAATTTCCGCTTGGATATAACCTTTGAAAGCGGGCTTCTGGCTCATATTGAGGTGTCTACCAACAACTATATCACCCATCCGAGGTGGTATGTGCTCGGTACCGAAGGCACTTTGCAGATTGATGATTGGGACTGCACCGGCAGAGTTGTGAGATGTATTGATAAAGAAAATAAATGGGATGAAGAGATTTTTTATACAAAAGCAGGTCCCACCAAAACCATGGCACCGCGAAATGCCAACTCGGTTGAAACAATTGAGCTCACAGAGCCTGAGGATGTTATCGACAATTTAAGACCTGTATACAATCAGCTTTGCGATGCTATTGAGGGCAAGGCAGAGCTTACTATAAAGCCCGAGCAGGCTTTGAGAGTTATGAAGGTTATGGAGGCTGCCTTTGAGTCTCATGAAAAACAGGAAGTTATAAAAACTAACATCTAAAAGGAGAAGTAAACGATGAGCAAAATCGAAAAATTGGGCGTTCAGCTCTATACAATCAGAGATTTTATGAAAACCCCGGCAGATATAAAAGAAAGCTTTAGAAGAATCAAGGCACTTGGATATGACCAGGCTCAAACGGCAGGATGTCACATCACTTATGACCAATTTGGCGAGCTTGCCAAAGAAGAAGGCATTGAGATTGTGGGTACGCATGAAAATTTTGAGCTTATGGTAAACGATTTTGATACCGCCTACAAAAATCACGAGCTTTTGGGTACCAAAATCATGGGTATAGGCGGTTTTTATGCTCCGACTCTCAAAGAATATGAAGAATTTGTACAAAAGGCAAATGCCGTGGGCGAAAAAATTGCGGCAAAGGGCGGCAAATTTACATATCACAATCACCACCATGAATTCATAAAGCTTTCTAACGGACAAATTGTCATGGATTATCTTGCAGATAATCTAAACCCCGATACAACCTCCTTTGTGCTCGACACTCACTGGGTGCAAAGAGGCGGCGGAGATGTGTGCAAGTGGATTAAAAAGCTATCGGGCAGAATTGATATACTGCATCTAAAAGATTTTATGGTGTACAAAGACAGCGAAACCAACGAAACTCTGCCAACCTACGCCGAAATAGGAAACGGAAATCTCGACTGGGATGATATAATAGCCGCAGCTGCGGATGCGGGTGTTAAATACTATGTTGTGGAACAGGACACATGCTCGGCAGACCCATTTGAAAGTCTTAAAATCAGCAGTGATTATATTCATAAAAACTTTATGTAAAAAAACAGCTTTTTCTTTAGTTTCTCCTAAAGAAAAAGCTGTTTTTATGAGATTTGAGAGCATGTTTAAATTTTTGCAAGCCCATTCACTTTCTCAATGTATTGTACATAAACTAAATGAAATGATATAATTTAAGTACAGTCTACAAACACAAGGCTTATTGAGCCTTAATTTTACCATAGCAGCCGGCGCTTATAAATGTTCTGTATACAAGTGCAATCCCCTGTTCTCTGCTTGTATAATCAAGGGGTTTTATCATGCCGTTTTCATCGCCCAAAACTATTCCCGCCTTGTTCATAAACGAAACACTGTCCTTTGCCCAATCTGAGATATCCTCCAGGTCGGGAATAACGCTCTCTTTTTCAAAGGATGCGTCACTGACGGTTATTTTGTATGCACGGTGCAGCATAGCACAAATTTCCTCACGCGTTATAAAGCTGTCGGGATTAAAGCAATCTTCGGATACTCCGTTTACAACGCCCACAGAATATGCACGATTTATAAATTCGTTGTCCGTATCGGTAAAATGCGCCGTTCTGTATCCTTCTGTGCTTTTCGGTATGATTTTTATTACGCTCTCACAAAATTCTTCTCTTGTAATATTCTTTTGCAAATCCTCGGTTACGATTTCGGGCATTAATCCTATGGCAGATGCAAGCGAAAGCTCTTTTTTTGCCCAGTCCGATGCCGTATCAAAAGGTGCTTTGTTTATTTCGTTTTTATTAAAGTAGGGAGCCATCTTTTCATATACAAGCTCTGCAATAATTTTGTGCCCGCGTTCATCGGGATGCAGAAAATCGGGGAAATATTCCTCGTAGGGAAGTGTTTCGGAAAATATATCCACAATTTCTGCTCCCACCTTTTCGGCTACGGCATACATTTTCGGAAAGCCTTCGTTCTCCAAAACCGTGGTTGATCTCTCACCGTAAACATTATCTTTAAATATTCTCGGAGGTATGCCAAGATATATTTTTAAATTGGGATTCAAGCTTTTATAGCTTTCTATAAGATCGATGTAATCCTTTTCATAGTTGACTGCACCATCTGTCCAGTTTTCCGTTTTAATATCGTTTGTACCAAGCATAACAAACAAAATATCGGGATTAAACTCAAGAGATTTTTTATATTCCTCCGTATCGGTGTAGGGGTACTTTGCACTTTTTAATGCAGATCTTGCCGACACGCCGAAATTTTCCACAACAGCGTTTCCCTTAAGCTTTTCCTTTATAAGTGCAGGGAAAGACTCTGTGTCTCTGTCTTTAAGCTCGGCTCCGTATGTTATGCTGTCACCTACAAAAGCAATTTTAACTTCTTCATCGCTTCTTTTTTGGGAATACAGCCATTCGAGCAAGTCTTCTTCGGCATAGCCCTTTGTCCATGCGTTGTGCTGCAAATCAAAATACGGTGTAAACTTAATGTTCCCGCCGAGCTGCGCAAGTCTTGCCACAATTCTTTGTGTACCCTCCGACAAAACCACACTGTCCAAAATTTGATGGAAGGTCCAAATCGGAATATCTTTAATAAGCTCCGCCTTGTCAACATCTGCGGCGCCTCCCATGGGAATTGCAGCCGCCCATCTGTCAGGCTGTCTTACAAGCAAATCCCATGTACCAAAGCCGCCCATCGACAAGCCTGTTACATATTGCCTCTGTTCATCTATATTGTACTTTACAAATAACTCATCCAAAAGCTCATTGAGAGCAGCCATATATTTGCTTTCGGGTATTTCATCTGTGCTGTACGAAGGATCGGGTGATTTACCCCAGGGAGTATCCACCCACTGATAATCCTTGCCGCACTGGGGAGCAACTATAATAAATTCTTTTGATGTGTCTATGCTCTCATTGCCGTATGTAACTTTTTCTCCGCCGATAATTCTCTCTATTAGGCCTGTATTTTCGGAAATCTGATTTAAATTGTCATCTCCCCTGTTTCCCGCACCATGCAAAAACAAAAGAAATGAATATTCTTTATCACTTGTATATTCCTGAGGAACATACAGCCTGTACGGAAGCATTATTCCGTTTGATGCATTGTAGACATTTGCACTCATAACCTCTGACGGCAAAACGGAATTGCCTTGTGCTGCCGCTGTGTTAAAAACTGAAAACACAGCAATAAAAACCACTGTAAATAAGCTAATAATTCTTTTCATTTTTCTCCTTCTTCCTTTTTTATTTGTTATTATATTAAATTAATAATATACCAAAACATACAATTTTTCTACAACCAATATATGTAATAACAGCACTGATTTGTCATTTATCTTGACTTCAAAAATTTTTTATAATAAATATGCATTAAATATCTGTTCATCATCGCATGAATTGATGGTATGAAGTTATTCGAGCAAATAAAAAGACCATTATCTCCTATACAAAAATAGTATACTGTATAATTCTATTTTTGTCAAATACGTTTAAAAATCCCCTGCAAAAACCGTACGGATACAAAGAACTTTCATAGAGTTTCCCACGCGTGCCACAAGCATTTGTAAAACATTCGTTTTAAATTGACGTAAAAAATGAGTAAAAATACAACAAAATTATTGACGATTATCTAAAGTCATGCTATAATGAAATATGTATTATTTAAATTTTTTACGATAACATATGGGTGTATTCTTTCTGCAGGAAGCGTGGTGAATCATTATAGTGTGTGCTGCGAAGGCGTTCATGTGGATTGCAGTGCAACAGTGTCAGGAAATACCTTGGTACCTGCCGAAGCAAAAATACATAGCGAAACCGTGTTTAAAAATGATGATGTTAATGCCTATAGTCTGTTTGTCAACTCTAAAAAAGAATAAACAGTTAATTATCATAAAAAATCCATCAGGGCAAAAACCTATAAATTTTAGAGAATATTGCTCTGAGGACAAAATGTGAGGAACCATTGATATGTATAAAAATATTGTTAAGAGGATAATCGATACAGTTCTTTCGTTTATCGGAGCAATTGTATTACTACCGGTGTTTATAATCGTTGGGGTGATTATATACATTGATGACCCCGGGCCTATTTTCTTTAAACAAAAGAGGATTGGAAAAGATAAAAAAGAATTTTGGCTGCATAAATTCAGAAGTATGAAAAAAAATACACCGGATATTCCGACACATATGCTCGAAAACCCCGAACAATACATAACTAAGGTAGGTCGTATTATGCGCATATTGAGTATTGATGAACTACCGCAGATTTACGATATATTATTCGGACATATGTCAATTATCGGTCCGCGTCCCGCGCTTTGGAATCAATATGATTTAATTACAGAACGTGATAAATACGGTGCGAATGATATTAAACCGGGACTTACAGGATGGGCGCAGATAAATGGGCGAGATGAATTGCCGATTGACATAAAAGCAAAATTAGATGGCGAATATACCGCGGTTCTCAATGAAGGACATTTTCGTGGGGTTTTAATGGATTGCCGTTGTTTTTTCCGTACAATCAAATCTGTTCTTTGTCATAAAGGTGTTATTGAAGGCAGTACTAATGAAATTAAGGAAGGAGAAATCGTAAGAGTGAAAGAAAACAGTCCACGATAAATAATGAAATGAAGATATTGGTTATATGTCAATACTATTATCCCGAGCCTTTTAGGCATACGGATATATGTGAAGAATTAGCAAAGCAAGGACATGATGTAACAGTCGTAACCGGGTTGCCAAATTATCCAATGGGAGAAATATATGATGGATACCGTAAAGGTGAAAAACGCGATGAATTATTAAATGGTGTGGAAATACATAGGTGTTTTACTATTGGTCGAAAACACGGTATAATTTACCGTTTTCTCAATTACTATAGTTACGCATTATCTTCTTCCAGATATGTAAATAGACTTAAGGAAGATTACGATGTGGTATTTGTAAATCAACTTTCACCGGTAATGATGTCTAATGCAGGTATCATATACAAAAAGAAATATAATAAAAAACTCGTCATTTATTGCCTTGATTTGTGGCCCGAAAGTCTTGTTGCCGGAGGTATAAAAAGAGGTAGTTTTATTTACAAAATTTTTCACAAGATTTCAAAAAAAATATATATGCAGGCAGATAAAATTTTGATTACTTCCAAATCCTTTGCTGATTATTTTGGGAAAGAGTTTGGAATTAAAAATACCGAATATTTACCGCAGTATGCAGAAACTATTTTTACCCCGGAGCTGTGCAAAAAAGAACCAGATAAATATATTGATTTGATGTTTGCCGGAAATCTTGGTATAGCGCAGTGCGTTGATACGATAATTCGCGCAGCGGATATGACGCAGGATATAGAGAACTTGCGTTGGCATATTGTGGGTGATGGTTCCGAATATGAACATTTAAAGAGACAAGCTTCACATTTATCAAATGTATTGTTTTATGGGAGAAAGCCTCTTGAGGAGATGCCGAAATATTATGCAATGGCCGATGCTATGCTTGTTACAATGCAGAAAAATCCCGTTTTGAATTTAACATTGCCCGGCAAGGTTCAGACATATTTGGCAGCCGGCAAGCCAATTATAGGGGCTATTGATGGTGAAACACCAATGATTATCCATGACGCAAACTGCGGCATTTGCGGTGCTGCCGAAAGCGCGGAAACACTTGCAGAGAATGTCAGAAAGTTTATTGTTATGGACAAAAAAACTTTTGGAAGAAATGCATATTTGTATTATCAGCATAATTTTTCAAAGGAATTTTTTCTTCAAGATTTGTTATCAAAACTTCATTAACACGATGAGGAGGTCGCATTTATGAATTCTAAACAATCAAAAATATGTATCGTTACTACTCGCAATATTTTTGACTCACCGTGCATTGAAAAGTACAGGAAACGGTTCAATGAACCGTTTGATATTATCTACTGGGATCGGTGTAAAATTACAGAAAAATGTGGTGCTGCAAACTACTTTAAATATAACGAACCATTGGATGCGGATGCAGGAAAAACAAAAAAAATGCTTGCATATATTGGTTTTTCCATTTTTGCAAATCGCATTTTAAAAGAAAACACATATAGTAAACTTATAGTTTTTCCAACGCAGACGGGATGGTTGATACAAGGTAAACTGTGTCATAAGTACAAGGGAAAATATATACTTGATATCCGAGATTATGCCGGTGAAAATCTCTCTGTGTTTTATAGAATGACAAAAAAAATTATTGATAATGCAGGCATGTGCAGCATTACATCTCCGGCATATCAAGAATTTTTGCCGCATACAAACTATATAATTTCACATAATACACAGCCTATTGATAAAGAGCTTATTCACAAATATCGCACACGTGAGCGCCGCAATGATCAACCAATTGTACTTTCTTTCATCGGTTCTGTTCGTTTTATTGAACAACAGAAAAAAGTTATTTCAACCTTTAAAAATGATACTCGATTTCAATTACGTTTTATTGGGAGAGGATCGGAGCAGCTTGCGGATTTTTGTCGTTATGAAAATATTGCAAATGTGAAATTAATAGGTAGATTTGAACAATCCGAACTTCCTACTTTTTATTTGGAAACTGATATGGCAATAAATATATACGGGAACAATAATCCATATTTAGATTATGCATTATCTAACAAATTATATAGTGCTGCAATGATGGGTATGCCAATACTTGTTTCTCCTGACACCTTTATGGAAGAAATTACAAAGCGATATGGGTTTGGATTATCCGTGGATTTGGATGATAAACACTCCGCTGACAGGGTGTACGAATATTATACAAACCGCAGCAAAAAAGAGTTGCATATTGCTTGCGATCGCTTTTTGAAATCTGTTAAAAACGATGAAAAATATTTTACGGAAAGTGTAAAACAGTTTTTGGGAGAGGTTTAAAATGTTCAAAAGAATATTGTATTCAAAGCCGGTATATTTAATTATGTTGTGCTTTTGCAAATTTTTTTACCAAAAGCGTTATCTTAAGGGAAGATATTTTACAGAGAAAAGGGCAGGTTTTTTGTGGGCAATTAAAGGAATTCCTCGCAGATTGACAACTGGTATTCCTTGGCCGTTGGGTAAAACAACACTTGTAAACAATAAAGATAAAATTAGTTTTCACCCCGACAGTATAAATATCTTTCAATCACCGGGGTGCTATTTTCAGAATATCGACGGAATGATTAAGATTGGCCAAAATGTACACATTGCACCGAATGTAGGGTTAATTACAACGAACCATGATGTATATGATCTTAACACCCACGCACCAGGAAAGGATATTATTATCGGAGATGATTGCTGGATTGGTATGAACAGCGTGCTCCTTCCCGGTGTTGTTTTGGGCAACCACACAATTGTCGGAGCAGGTGCTGTCGTGACAAAGTCTTTCCCGGAGGGAGATTGCATTGTCGGCGGCGTTCCCGCAAAAATAATAAAAAAGCTTGAAAAGAACAAAGAGGAAAAACATGATGCGAATTGTTAATATAGAAGATTATTTTATTCCCGATGCCGGTTATCAAATAAATATTATGCCAAAGTATCTTTCGGATTTTGGACACGATGTGTGGATAGTTACCAGTAAGGTTGATGGTATAAATAAATCTGCTGCGTTTTTTTTTGGAACGGAAAACATTGAGGAAAGAGATGCCCATTTTACCGAAAAAACCGGAGTAAAGATACTAAGGGTGAAACCTTTAACCAGAAAAACAGTTAACAGCCGTATTATTCAGAGCGGCGCGTTTTTTCGTGCAATAAACGCGCTAAATCCGGATGTTGTATATGTTCACGGAAACGATACAATCACCGGAATACGATATTTAAGAAAAAAGAATTTGCCATTTGCACTTGTCACAGATAGTCATATGTTGAGCATAGCAACCAAAAACAAATTTCATAATTTGTTCGAGAAGTTTTACCGCGTGTTTGTAACACCTCATATTTTGAAGAAGCAGATTCCGGTAATAAGAACCCAAGATGACCCTTACGTGGAGCGAGCTTTTGGTATTCCTTTATCTCAAGCGCCATGGATTTCCTACGGTTCGGACACTTTACTATTTCATCCTGACTCTAATGCAAAAAAAGAATTTCGCATAGAAAATGGAATTAATGAGGATGATTTCGTTGTAGTATATACCGGTAAGTTAGACGAGCCAAAGGGCGGCAAATTGCTTGCAGAAACTTTTAAGGAAAAATTTAACACAAAGAGAAAGGTCGTTTTGGTTATTGTAGGTAACACTGCTGAAGATTACGGCAAAGAGGTTGATACAATTTTTGCCCAGTCCGAAAATCGCATCATTCGTTTTCCCACTCAGAAGTATTTTGATTTGCCCCGATATTATCAGGCAGCAGATCTATCGGTATTTGCCAAACAGTGTAGCTTGAGCTTTTATGATGCACAAGCCTGCGGTCTGCCGGTGCTGTCGGAGGATAACAATATCAATGTTGATAGGTGCAGTCATGGTAATGGATGGAATTTTAAGGCAGGAGATGTAAATGACTTTCGTGATAAAATCAAGACTGCCGCTAATATGAATCTTGATGAATATCAATGCATTTCCGAATGTGCATACAGATATATTATCAAGGATTATAATTACGAAGATAAAGCAAGAGAATATGAAAAAATCATACTTTCGGAATATAGAAGGTTCCACTAAACATAACAGATTGGAGTTTATGATGAAAATTGCATTTTTGCTTGGAAGTATAAACGGCAGCGGCGGCATTGCCCGATCAACGTCCATAGTTGCAAAATATTTATCCCAAGATATTTCAAACGAAATATCAATTATAAGCTATTTTAACTCACTGACAGAAAATAAAGCTGTAAACTCTTCAATTCTTTATATAACAATTTTTGATAAACAGATAAATATGAAAAAAGGCTTTTGGAAAGCGAGAAAAATAATTCATGAATTTCTCAAAGTAAATGATGTTGATGTATTAATTTCTTGCGGTGCATTGTATTTCATTTTAGGCGCGGTGTCAGCCATAGGTTTGAAAACAAAAACAATTGCGTGGGAACATTCAAATTATACCAGCAATAACGGACATAGCGGCAAAAAATACACCCGAAAAATTGGTGCAAAGATATCTGATTATGTGATTACTTTAACAAAAATGGATCAAGAAAACTATTTGAAAAATATAAGGAAAAATAACGTTGAGTTTATATACAATCCGATTGATCCATTATTATTGGAAAAAGAAGAAAAATACAGACCAAATGAGAAAAAAATTATAACAGTCGGTAATTTGAATCCCTTTAAAAACTACAATGATCTTATTAAGGTTGCTGCTAAAATTTTTAGTAATGATGACTTTCAAGATTGGCAGTGGCATATTTTCGGCGAGGGAGCCAAGAGAGAAGAAATTGAAAAGCTAATTACAAAAAACGGACTTAGCAGTAAGGTAATATTAAAAGGTCATGCAAACAACATTTATAATTTATTAAATAATTATTCTATCTATGTTTGCACTTCAAAATCTGAGGGCTTACCAATGGCACTAATCGAAGCAAAGGCAAAGAAATTGCCGATTGTAAGCTTTGATATTATGACCGGCCCACGAGATATAATAGCTGATGGCATAAACGGATATTTGGTAAAGCCATATGACGTTGACGCCATGGCAAGAAAATTGAAGCTATTAATGAGCTCTGATGAAAAAAGAAAAGAGCTCTCAAGCAACGCTCATATGGATATTGAAAAATTTTATGTCGAAGAATGTATGAACAAATGGTATACACTGCTTAATAAATGTGTGCCAATAAAAAAAGCGAGGTAACCTTATGAAAATAGGAATAATGACATTCCATAAATCCGAAAGTCACGGCGCGATGTTACAGGCATTTGCTTTGCAAAAAACCTTAGAGAAGCTTGGAAATGACGCAGAAATTATAAATTATGACCGATTTTTTTTGAAAAATCAAAATGAAATTTCTGCATCAACCTTAAAAGCAAAAATTAAGCGTTTTATGATAAAGTTTATCTCATTTATTTACCGATTAATAAACAAAAAATATAATGCGAAAAAAAAAGAGCGATTTGAGTTTTTTCGTGCAAACTATCTGAAAATAGGTGAAAAAGAGTATCATACAAGTGATGAGCTACGACAGGGAAAACTTGAATATGATGCATATGTTACAGGAAGCGATCAGGTTTGGAACCCTGACAGCATTATTCATGATGCATTTTATTTTACATTTTTGGATTTCTCAAAAAAAACGATTGCTTATGCTCCGAGTATTGGTGTGTCAAAAATAGATAACCCCGGTATACTACAAAAGATGGAAAACTATCTTAAACATGTAAAGTATTTATCTTGCAGAGAAAATGCAGGTGCAAAGGTAATTGAAAGCATTACAAATCGTAAAGTAGAATCTGTTCTTGACCCCACTTTGTTATTGAACAAGGATGAATGGTCGGATCTCATATATAAAAAAACAAAAAGAAACCCATATGTGTTATGCTATTTTTTAGGAAGTTTGAAATATGGCCGAGATTATGCCAAGGAGATTGCGAAACAGCTAAGATATGATATTGTTGTTATTCCACAGTCGCCGGTTGAAATTTTTTCAAATCAAAAAAAAGAGAATGGTGTTGGGCCTCTTGAATTTTTATCATTGTTTGAAGGCGCTTCTGTGGTTTGCACTGACTCTTTTCACGGGACCGCTTTTTCTGTCAATTTCCAAAAGCCTTTTTTTTCTTTTTGTAGAAGGAATCCAAACGGGACAGCCTCCCGTATTTCCAGGTTACAAGATCTTTTGGGAAAGCTTAATTTAAAAAACCGCTTAATTATGCCGGGAGATACATTTAAACCGGAGAAATTAGAAATTGATTATGAGAAAGTAAAAAAGCTTTTGGAATTAGAACGCAAAAGTTCCATAAGCTATCTGACAAACGCACTGGAAAACTAAAGCTTTGAGTCGATTTCTAATGCAGTAGAAGGTATGTAATATCGGAGGTATTATTTAATGTATATAGCAAATAAGGGGAATATTTCGGTCAGCTCTCGCCACACTACGAGTTTTTCTGAAATACTCATATATTTTTATTTTGCATTAACCTTTTTTGAACCATTTTTAAATGGAGTTTTCGGAAGCTTGTTGAAATATTATATATTGTTTGTGGTTTTTGTTATATTCTGTAAGAGCACGGATAGTTTTATTTTTAGACCTTATATTTTTTGTTATATAGGATGGTTGGTGTATCGCTTTTTTACGTTAATATGGACAGAAAACTTACGGATGTTTAATCAGCATGTTCTATCCCAAATTGGAATGGTTTTACTGTTAGTGGCAATTACTTCACAAACATTTGACAAAAAAGTCATAAATAATATTGTTAGAATAATGTTAATCTCAAGCTTTGTTATAGGAATTTTGACTTTATTGTTTGGAGAGTCTTATCGTGGTGTTGTTGAAACACGCCAAGTGCTTGTGCTGTTTGGACAAGAAACCGACCCAAATAATCAGGCTGCCTTTTTGCTTGTGGGTATCAGTATTGCTATTTATAATCTTATCTACGAGAAAAAATCTGCAATATTATCATTTATCATTTTATTTGTCAACTCTATTGCAATGTTCCGAACAGGTTCAAGAGGCGGATTTGTAAGTATGATTGCAATCATAATTTTTGTAATAGTGTTTAACAAAAAAAGCAACAACATCGCAGCAGGAATTAAAAAATTATTCATTTTGACAGCTGTTTTAATTGCTGTTTACTATGTATTAAAAAACTATATACCGCAAAATATTCTGGATAGACTGCTTGACGCTAATGGATATGAAGACGGGAGTGAACGAACGGTTATATGGGGAAATGCTTTAAAGCTTTTAAAGGAAGAACTGAACATATTTTTTGGTGCAGGATGGGGAGATTATTTTGGCTATAACGGATTTTACAAAGCAATGCACAACACCTATCTGGCAATGCTATGCGATGTAGGAATCTTTGGTTTTGTTTTATTTTTTGCACCAATTTTTCAAAAGGCATCTTATTGTATTAAAAAAAAGGAATACATGCCGGTTATGCTTTTGATAGCCGGATTTATGCCCTGCTTCTTTTTGGATGCTATCAATAAACGTTTTTTTTGGAATGTAATCATGTTTCTGTTTATATTTGTAACAACTCATAACCGAGAGGAGGAAGAAGGATTACATGAAGCGAATTCTTATAATCAGTCAATTGTTTTATCCGACTAATCGTATTGGCGCACTCAGGCCATCAAAAATATGTAAGTTTTTAATTGAACGAGGTTATGATATCGACGTGATTACTGAATATCCGTCAAACGGAATTTATAATTTAGAGCATTGTAATGTATATTCGTTGAAACAGACACCGTCAAATATGAATAAGTCTTCCGATTCCGTACAGCGAACATGCTTGACCGGCTATTTTTGGAATCAGCTGCGTTATTTCAAACGAGGTTATCCTTCATATCGTGCCGGCAAAAAATACGCCAAAAAAGCAATGTCTCTTTTTGAAAACGGCACATTAAATGCTGCTGATTATGATGCTTGTTTTACTACATTTGGACCGATTAGTTCTATACTTATCGGAATTGATCTAAAGAGTAAATATCATATTCGAAATTGGATTTGTGATTTCCGTGATCCGATTGTTGTAAAAATGAGCTCTGTGCTCATGCTGCCATTATACAAGCATTTACAGAATAAGGCCTGTCAATATGCCGATAAAATAGTTTCGGTTTCAAATGGATATATTCATCGTATATGCGGAAATAAATATTTGGAAAAATCGCATATGATTCCCAACGGTTATGATATTTCAGATTCTAATACAAATTACAAGAAACGTAAAAACAATAAGCTTACTCTTGCCTACGTTGGAGCACTTTATGACGGCAAGAGAGATATTACACCTGTTTTTAGAGCTCTTGCAGAATTAGGATCAGCCGGAGAAATTGATATATCAAATGTTGAATTTGCGTATGCCGGATTGAACTTTACATCGCTTGCTTCACAAGCAAAACAATACAATATGCAAAAAATACTTAAAGACTGCGGCAAACTGTCTCGTGAAGATTGCTTACAATTGCAATACGATTCCGATATACTTGTACTTTCTACATGGAACGAACGTGGCGAAGAAGGTGTATTCCCCGGAAAATTCTTGGAATATATGCTGATTGGCAGACCGATTATCTCGCTGACTTGTGGAGAAATACCCGATGGTGAGGTAACCTTGGTTATGAGAGAAGGAAATTTCGGCATTGCTTATGAGTCGGCACGCGACAAAGATGATTATGCAAAACTCAAACAATACTTAAAGGACTGTTATTTTGAATGGTCACAAAATGGCACTGTAACACATAAACCCGTTCAATCGGTATTGGATAGGTACAATTATAATAATATTATAGATAGATTGGAGAGATTGATCTGTGGCAAATGACCAAGGCAACACACGTATCGGGTATGACACCCTTAAGTTGACCGGTTCAAAGGTCATCACTATGATGATTGTTATGGTTTCAAGTATGATGTTGTCTCGATTTCGTAGTCTAACGGAATACGGCACATACTCACAGCTGTTAATGGCAACCAACCTTGTTTGCTCGTTACTTATGCTCGGTTTGCCTAACAGCATCAATTACTTTATGGCAAAAGCACAAACGCAAGAGGAAAAAGACAAGTTTCTCTCGGTATATTACACACTCAACACAATACTGAGTTTGGCGGTTGGTTTGGTGTTGGTTCTTGCAACCCCACTGCTTGAAATTATTTTTAAAAACCAACTTATTAAGAGCTTTTGGTATTTTCTTGCTGTTTTTCCTTGGACAAAGATTGTAATGTCCAGCGTTGAGCATTTGTTGATTGTATGCAAAAAAACAAATGTGCTGATGATATATCGGATTGTAAACAGTGCTGCTTTGCTCTGTATTATTCTGCTTGTGCAGCTGTTCGGAGGCACGTTTACCACATACATGATATTGTATCTGGCAACCGAGGTGATTTTTACCCTATGGACATATTGGCAAATGCTAAAGTGCACGTCGCATTTTAAAATAAGCTTTAACAAAAACCTGATAAAAACAATTTTTACATATTCAATACCTATTGGTGTTGCCTCCATGATTGGCACGGTTAATATTGAGCTTGACAAGCTAATGATCACAGGTTTTTTTTCGACGGAAAAATTAGCAGTTTACACGAATGCTTCACGAGAACTGCCGGTTACTATAGTTGCTACTTCCATTACTGCTGTCTTGCTTCCGCAAATGGTAAGATTATTGCATAATGATAAAAAGGACGAGGCTGTCAAGCTCTGGAATAGCGCTACAACCATATCCTTTGCAATTATTTGCCTTATAGCAGCAGGCTGCTTTGTCTTTGCTCCCGAAGTAATCACAATACTGTATTCCGACAAGTATCTGGGCGGTGTGGGTGTGTTCAGAGTGTATTGCTTGACTCTGCTTCTTCGCTGCACTTATTTCGGGATGTTATTAAATGCAACTGGAACCACAAAAGCGGTTCTAAAGAGTTCAATAGGCGCACTTTTGTTAAATGTTTCATTAAACTATGTCTGTTATTTTGCATTTGGATTTGTTGGACCGGCCGTTGCAACCTTTCTGTCCTCTGTGTCAATGAATTTATTTCAACTTGGTTATTCCTGCAAAAAATCAGACATTAAATTTCGTGATATTTTCCCGTGGAAAAATTGCTTTTTGTTACTCATTTTAAATGCAATATTGGGCGCCTGTTTATATTTTGCAAAGAATTATATAGTAAGTACAATTCACATAAATTCTGTTTTGACGGCAATATTATTAGGCTGCTGTTGGACTATTGTTTTTATGGTGCTCTCGTTTAGCCGTTTGAAATCAGAGTGGATTTTCTTAAATAAAGAAAGGTAATCTATGATAAAATCGGAATATTTACTTTTCATCGAAGAATCCAATTATGGTGCGTTTATGCAGACGTTTTCACTAAGTAGAAAAATTCTGTTTCATATATCATTCCGAGCTGCTTTGTTTTATAAACAAAGCATTCAATCATTCAGCAATGCGACGCTTTCTGCGGTGTAAGATTATATGATAAGCAGCAATTGAAACATGATGCTGCCCGCCGTATTAAAGATATTGGTTTATACCTGGATTCATAATATGAACAGCGAAATATTGACGGAGTATAGGACAAAATTGTACGGTTCGCTCAACACCGTTGGAGTTTGCAATTAAAACGCATCCAAAGCTGGAAAACAGTATCATCAAAAACCCATACAGGAATCTATTTTACCGTATATATAAAAACGGTAATAACAAGTTATACCACAAAGCGATAAAACGCGTATCGGCAAATCAATGTTTGATAAGTTGATGCGAAAGCTTATATTAAATATAAAATAAATAATATACACAGAAAAGAGGAATTTGTAATGATTAACGTAATTGGACTTGGCTACATTGGACTTCCCACTGCATTAATGATGGCATCTCACGGAGTAGAAGTGGTTGGAACAGATTACAACAAGGAGTTAGTTGAGACCTTAAATGCCGGAAAAACAACATTTGAAGAAAAAGGTCTTGATGAATTGTTTCAAGAAGCCGTAAAAAGCGGAATTAAGTTTACTACAGAATATCAGGTGACAGATATGTATATTGTGTCTGTTCCTACGCCATATGACAAGTTCAGCAAGAAGATTGACGCTTGCTATGTCAATGCCGCAGTAAAGGAAGTAATGAATGTTTGCCCCAAAGGTGCAACGGTTGTAATCGAATCTACCGTATCTCCCGGTACTATAGATAAGTTTGTAAGACCTATTATTGAAGAGAACGGATTTAAAATCGGCGAGGATATACATCTTGTTCATGCGCCCGAAAGAATTATACCGGGCAATATGGTTTATGAATTATTACATAACAACAGAACAATCGGTGCAGACGATATATCAATCGGTGAAAAAGTTAAAAAATATTATGCTTCATTCTGTCAAGGCGATATTGTTGTGACAGATATTAAAACCGCTGAAATGACAAAAGTGGTTGAAAACACATTCAGAGCTGTAAACATTGCTTTTGCAAACGAACTTGCAAAGATTTGCCGTCATGATGATATGGATGTTTACGAAATTATCAAAATTTGTAATATGCACCCAAGGGTAAACATTCTACAGCCGGGTCCGGGTGTTGGCGGCCACTGTATTTCAGTTGACCCATGGTTTTTGGTTGGCGACTATCCTGCGCTTACAAAAGTAATCTGGGAATCAATGAAAGTAAATGATTCTATGCCTGAATTTGTTTTGGAGAGAATCTTTACTGTTATGAAAGAAAATGGAATAAAAGATACGTCAAAAGTAGGCTTGTACGGAATTACATACAAAGAAAATGTAGATGATTTTCGCGAGTCTCCGACACTTCAGCTTTTGGAATGTCAGGAAAAGCATTTATCAACACCTCTGAAAGTATATGACCCATGGGTAAAGGAAAATATAGTTGAAAGTCAATGTCAAGATTTTGATAAGTTCATAGACAATTCGGATATTGTTGTAATTATGGTTAAGCATGACCATATCAAAGATAATATGGACAAGCTTAAAAACAAGATTGTTATTGATTGCTGCAATATTTGTGATTTGCCAAATGTATATCATATATGATATGAGGTGACTAACTATTAAAAGTCAAGAGTTTTTAGAAAAGTTTTTCAAAAAATTTTTAAGAGACTAAAAAAGTGCATGGCAAACAAGCCCTGTATCGCAAGGACTTTAAAAAAGTTGGTTTAATGACTACCTTACAAAATTCGAATCATATGCAAGGTTTTTAGTTTGAAGTGTGTAAATAACACGAAGTAATTTCTTGACAACGTGGGATAAAGCCACACGATGAGGTTTACCCTCAGCACGTTTCTTAGCGTAAAACGTAGCAAATGTAGGTTCGTAATTTACAACAGTTTGAGCGCAGTTCATAAGTGAGTATCGTAAGTATGAAGAACCATGCTTAACCATTTTGCCAGTTGTTTCGGATGTTCCCGATTGGAAATATCCCGGCTCTAATCCGGCAAATGAAAGCATTTGTGATGCATTGTTGAATTTAGAAAAGTCACCAAACTCGGCGAGCATTACAGCAGCAGACTCAATGCCAATACCCGGAAGGGTAAGCATAGGCGGATTCATTTCCAAAACACACTCTTTTATTGAGGCTTCGGTTTCATCAACCTTTGAATCCAACTGACTGTAAAGTTCTAAAACAATCTGCATTTCTTGTAGTAAATAATCTTCGGTACTTCCAACTGTGGTCTTAGCAAGTTGTTTTAACTTTGCAAAATCAACTGTTGAGAATCTGCCCCGAGAAAGTTTTCTTAATGCTTCGTAAGATTTAGAGTTCATATTAGTAATCTTTTCAGGTGATGAATAGTTAGATAGTATGTATAAAGCAGTAACAGAAAACCTACCGCCAAAGAAAGGTTTGAACTCGGGGAATATCTTATCTAAGATGTTTGTAAGCTCTACAAGTTGACGGCTACGCTGTCTGATTAAAGAATCTCTAAATCTTGTTAGTGACTTTAGCTTCTCAGTGTGATATAATAATGTCGGATAGGGCTTGTACTCTACCGTCATTAAGTAGTGAGCAATCATCATGCAATCAATAGAATCGCTTTTAGTCTTTCTCAGGGACTTGGATTTAACGAAGCGATTGATTAAGAGAGGATTGAACTCCATGAATGAGAAGCCGATGGATTCTAAGAATAGCTTTAAATTCATTCCATAATGACCGGTGGATTCAAGTCCTATTCTTGTTTCTTCATCAAGGGAATCAAGTAACATCTTAAGCTGCGAAAATCCCTCAGAGTCGTTCGTAAAAGACCACGAAGGAGTTATAATTTCTCCTGAGTCGTCAATTACAGCACAATCGTGCTTAAATTTTGAAATGTCGATACCAATGTAATACATGGTTTCCTCCTTTAAAATATTTTTGCACTGCTGTTTTCCACAGACGGCTTGCCAATGTATTCACGCAAATAGAAACATCAAGGTGTTAACTAACTAATTACCATTTCAGACAAACCACTGTGGTTTGAGTCACCTCGAACCAGTCTAAGCTGTATTTTTATAGCTACAAATCCACAGTGCTTGTCTTTATTATATCGCAGGTAGCTACTCCTGCAAATATAACCAAAGAAATTTTATAAAAAAGAAATTTTATGGAAAGGAGAAATAATTAAAACTACCCCTTTCGAGATAGTTTTAATTATACGTGATTTTGTGAAAAAAGTAATGCTTGTTTTTGGTACAAGACCGGAAGCAATAAAAATGTGTCCGCTTGTAAATGAGTTAAAGAAAAGAAAAGGACTGCAGACAATTGTATGTGTAACCGGACAACACAGAGAGATGCTTTATCAGGTACTTGAAACATTTGATGTTAAGCCCGATTATGACTTATCAATAATGAAAGATAGGCAGACATTGCTTGATATTACAACCGGTATATTAAACGGCATTAAACTGGTATTAGATAAAGAAAAACCCGATGTTGTATTGGTTCATGGTGATACGTCAACGACTTTTGCTACGGCTCTTGCTTGTTTTTATCTGCAAATTGCAGTTGGACATGTTGAGGCAGGACTCAGAACATATAACATATATTCGCCATATCCTGAGGAGTTTAACAGACAAGCTGTCGGCATAGTTTCAAAATATAATTTTGCACCGACAAAGCTTGCAGCAGAAAATCTATTAAAAGAAGGTAAAAAGAGCGACTCGATATATATTACCGGAAACACTGTAATTGATGCAATGAAGCATACGGTAACAGAGAACTATACTCATTCTGAGCTTGAGTGGGTCGGGAACGATAAACTGATATTTATTACTGCACACAGGCGTGAAAACCTTGGCGAACCTATGCATAATATGTTTAGAGCAATAAGAAGAGTGCTTGAAGAACACCCCGATTGCAAAGCAGTTTATCCGATACATATGAATCCTATTGTAAGAAAAGCTGCCGATGAAGAACTTGGTGATTGTGACAGAATACACATTATTGAGCCGATAGAGGTATTTGATTGCCATAATTTTGAAGCAAAATGCTATCTTTGCTTAACTGATTCGGGTGGTATTCAAGAGGAATGTCCTTCATACGGAAAACCCGTTTTGGTTATGAGAGACACAACAGAAAGACCGGAAGGCGTGGAGGCAGGTACGCTAAAGCTTGTGGGTACAGACGAAGAAACGATTTACAAAAACTTTAAATTACTTTTAGAAGATAAAAATGAGTATGAAAAGATGAGTAAAGCATGCAACCCATACGGCGACGGAAAAGCTTGTAAACGAATAGCAGATATTTTGGAATTTGAAAAGTATGATGAATGGTGTGCGGAATAGAGGGATATTATGTCATTATTTAAAGATAAAACACTGATGATAACTGGAGGTACCGGGTCATTTGGAAATGCCGTGTTAAACAGGTTTTTAAAAACCGATATCGGAGAAATTCGAATTTTTTCACGTGATGAGAAAAAGCAAGATGATATGCGCCACGAATTTCAGGCAAAATTTCCTGACATGTCAGAAAAATTGTCATTTTACATAGGTGATGTACGCGATTTGCAAAGTGTAAAAAATGCCATGCACGATGTAAATTATATTTTTCATGCAGCGGCGCTTAAACAAGTACCTTCTTGTGAATTTTTTCCCATTGAGGCAGTTAAGACAAACGTGCTCGGAACCGAAAATGTTTTAACAGCAGCAATTGACGAAGGTGTTGAAAGTGTAATATGTCTTTCAACTGATAAAGCTGCTTATCCCGTTAATGCCATGGGCACGTCAAAGGCTATGATGGAAAAGGTTATAGTTGCAAAGTCTCGGACAACAAAAACGACGAAAATATGTTGCACCAGATACGGTAATGTTATGTGTTCGAGAGGCAGTGTTATACCGCTTTGGATCGAACAAATAAGAAATAACCAGCCCATAACCTTGACAGACGGCTCTATGACACGATTTATAATGTCACTTGATGAGGCTGTTGACCTTGTAATGTTTGCATTTGAAAACGGAGAGAGCGGCGACATATTTGTTCAAAAAGCACCGGCTTGTACAATTCAAACTCAAGCTGAGGCTGTGTGCGAGCTCTTTGGCGGAAATAAAGAAAACATAAAAATAATTGGGATTCGTCATGGTGAAAAAATGTATGAAACTCTCCTTACAAACGAAGAATGTGCAAATGCAATAGATATGGGTAATTTTTATCGTGTTCCATGCGACAAACGCGGACTTAACTATGATAAATATTTTAATAAAGGCGATAAAGAACGTGATAAACTTACAGAGTTTAATTCAAGCAATACACAACTGCTCAATGTAGAAGAAACAAAGGCGAAAATAGCAAGCCTTAAATACATACAGGAGGAGTTACGTAAATGAACATACTGATTACCGGTGCAAATGGTTTTGTAGGACGGAATCTTGTTACATCGCTTGAAAATATACAAGAGGGTAAAGATAGAACAAGGAACATTCAAATAGATAATATATTTGAATTTGACCTTGATACTCCGAAAGAAGTGCTTGATGAGTATTGCAAATTGGCAGATTTTGTTTTTCATTTAGCCGGAGTGAACCGTCCGAAAGATGAAAAAGAGTTCATGAACGGGAACTTTGGCTTTACTTCCAAACTTTTGGATTGTTTGAAAAAACATAATAACAGAGCACCTATTATGATTTCATCTTCAATCCAGGCATCTCTTGATAATCCATACGGAAAATCAAAAAAAGCGGGCGAGGATTTGATATTTGAATACGGCAGGGAAAACGGTATAAAAACCCTTGTTTATCGTTTCCCAAATCTTTTTGGCAAGTGGTGCAGACCTAACTATAACAGCGTCGTTGCTACATTTTGCCATAACATTGCAAATGATTTGGAAATAACGGTTAATGACAGAAGCCACATGATGACACTGTGTTATATTGATGATGTTGTGTGTGAGCTTATAAATGCACTTTCAGGCAAGGAAAATCGTGTTGACACTTATTGCCAAGTACCTGTTGAACATAAGATTACATTAGGTGAAATTGCAGATTTACTGTATAAATTCAAGGATCAATCGTCAACGCTTGTTATGCCTGAAATACCCAATGGCAGCTTCGAAAAGAAGCTTTATTCAACATATCTTTCATACCTGCCTAAAGATAAGATCAGCTTTCCCTTAAAAATGAATGTTGACAACAGAGGTTCATTCACCGAGCTTATAAAAACCGAAAAATGCGGTCAGTTCAGCGTGAATATCTCGAAGCCGTGCATTACAAAGGGACAGCATTGGCATCACACAAAATGGGAATTTTTTATTGTTGTGTCAGGCAATGGCTTAATTCAACAGCGCAAAATCGATACTGATGAAGTGTTAAATTTTGAAGTGTCGGGTGATAAAATTGAGGCAGTTCATATGTTACCGGGATACACCCACAATATTATAAACCTCAGTGACAGCGAAAATCTCGTTACCCTGATGTGGGCAAACGAACAGTTTGATCCCAATCACCCTGATACTTTTTTTAAAAAGGTATAGAATATCATATTATTTAGGAGGAATATGAATACATTTCATAGCACAAAAAAATGAAAGATGTTGAAAAATTATTAATTAAGTATTTAAAATCTTCGTTAGACAAATCCTTTGCAGTAGTTGATGAGGTCTCTCCTTTTCAAATGGAAGAAGTAATAAAAGAAAGTATAATGCAATCTGTATTAACAAATATTTCAGAAGTAATTCCCAATGAATTTCAAAAAAAATACTCGTTGCAAATTTTAAACCTCTATATGAATAACGTTGCGGTTATTAATCACCATTTTGTTGTAGGAAAGCTTTTGGATATTAATAACATTGATTATTGTGTATTAAAAGGTTTTTCTTCTGCGATGTATTATGAAAATCCTGAAAAGCGTGTTATGGGTGATATAGATATCCTGGTTAATTACAGTGATGTTGAAAAAGTAGATAAAATACTCATAAAAGAAGGATATACTAAATCAGTTAAAAATTATAAACATGATTTTCATAGTAATTATAAAAAAGGAAAATTCGTTGTAGAAATACATCACTTAATAGGTAACGTTACAGAGAATAGTATGGATTTATCCGAATTAACTAAGGAAATTTTGAAGTTTAGCAGAGTTGTCCAATGTGATTATGGAGAAATAAGAGTTCCAAGTCCGTTTTATCACATTGTAATAATGCTATTCCATCTATATAGGCATTATCTGTCGAGCGGAATTGGTCTGCGACATATTCTCGATTGGACAGTATTTATTTCATCTGAAGATTTCCAAAAAACTCAATATTTATTTTGGGAAAAATGTTCAGAATGGAAGCTTTCGAAATTTTCTAAAACTCTTTGCCAAATATCAGTTATGTATTTTGGTGCTCCTACTTACAAAGAATATGGAACCATCGATAATGAGCTTTGTAATTTAGTCATGGATGAAATATTTATGAAAGGTAATTTTGGTGTTAAAGGTGCCGATAGATTTACCGGTTTGTTTTTAGAAAAAAAATTAGATAGTGACAAAAGCGGATTTAGCAATTTCTATTCAATATTGAAAAACGTTGTATATAGACGTTTTAAGCATGCCCGTCATAATAAAATTGTATTTTTTTGTGGAATGATTTTTTTGCCATTGAGGTTTTTATTTAATATGATTTTAGGAAAAAGAGAAGCTCTAAATATATTTTCATTATATAAAAAATCAAAAGTCAAAAAAAATAATAATAAAAAGTTATCAGATAACTAATATGAAAAATTATTTATATTTACAATAGTAGAATGGAGACTGAAATGAATTTTAAAACAGACTACACTGATATACAGTTTAAAAACAACGGTAAATTAAAGCTTTTGATAATAGTCGGCACAAGACCGGAAATTATACGTTTGGCTGCAGTAATAAATAAATGCAGACTGTATTTCGATACACTTCTTGCTCATACGGGGCAAAACTATGATTATAACCTTAACGGTATATTTTTTAGAGATTTGGGACTTGAAGATCCGGATGTATATATGAATGCAGTGGGTAAGGATTTGGGCGAAACCATGGGAAATATTATAGCAAAATCCTATCAGCTTATGGAAAAAATCAAGCCTGATGCTGTTTTGGTGCTTGGTGATACAAACTCTTGCTTGTCAGTGATAGGTGCAAAAAGACTTCATATCCCCATTTTTCATATGGAAGCGGGTAACCGCTGCAAAGACGAATGTCTGCCGGAAGAAACAAACAGGAGGATTGTCGATATTATCTCAGATGTAAATTTGGCATACTCCGAGCACGCAAGACGCTATCTTGCCGAATGCGGTCTGCCCAAAGAACGCACCTATGTTACAGGCTCACCCATGGCGGAGGTGCTGCATAATAATCTTGAAAATATAAAGGCAAGTGATATTCATAAAAGACTTGGTCTTGAAAAGGGCAAATATATTTTATTGTCGGCACACAGAGAAGAAAATATTGATACCGAAAAGAACTTTTTGTCTTTGTTTACCGCAATAAATAAAATGGCAGAAAAATACGATATGCCTATACTTTATTCTTGTCATCCGCGTTCCAAAAAACGTCTTGAAGAAAGCGGCTTTAAGCTTGACAAAAGAGTTATTCGGCATGAGCCCTTGGGCTTTCATGATTATAACTGCCTGCAGATGAACGCGTTTTGCGTTGTTTCCGACAGCGGAACTCTGCCGGAGGAAAGCTCATTTTTTACAAGCGTAGGAGAGCCTTTCCCGGCTGTATGCATAAGAACAAGCACAGAACGCCCCGAAGCGCTTGACAAAGCGTGCTTTGTTCTTGCCGGCATTGACGAAAAAAGCCTTTTGCAGGCAGTAGATACAGCTGTAAGCATGAATAAAAACGGTGATTTCGGAATACCTGTTCCCAACTATACTGATGAAAATGTTTCAACAAAGGTTGTAAAAATTATTCAAAGCTATACCGGAGTTGTTAATAAAATGGTTTGGAGAAAAGAGTGCTGACAAGCCGTATATTGTAAAAAAAGAACGCAGCGGTCATTAAAACTGCTGCGCTTTTTTATGAATTTTGGAATTTGCGTTGCCGCTGTAAGCACTTATTACATCAAACGCATAATTTCTTCGGCCGAGGCAAGCGACTGTGAAAATGCAGTAGCACTGCCAGCACACACCGCAAGGGAGAGTGCATATTGATAGTCGGATTTTGCACAAAATCCTGCAATAAAGCCGAGAGTGGTGCTTTTTAGCCCAAGATTGGACAGCACTGCAGAAACATTTATTCCCCTGCCTCCGGCAGTCATAATTTCGTGCTCTGAGCGGTTTATGGCACCTTTGGTGTAGCTCGAAACCTACATCACATAGTCAATTGACGGATTTAGAGTAACTGTTATATATCATCATCTGTTTAATATAAGCTTAGTAAGCTCAACGGGATCTACAATCTTACCGTCTTTACATACACGCATATTGCCTGATGCAATTTCGTCAATTAATATAACCTCGTTATTATTGTAGCCAAACTCAAACTTGATATCCCAAAGGTCAAGACCGATTGTCTTAAGGTCGTCGGCAACAATCTTTGTGATTTTGAGAGTTTGCTCTTTCATGCTTTCAAACATTTCAGGGGTCATAACCTTGAGAGTTGCAAGACCTTCACCGGTAACAAGAGGGTCACCCTTCTCATCATTTTTGAAGGTGCACTCTACATATCCTCCCTCCAAGGCTGTGCCGTCTTTGATATATTCGCCGTATCTGCGAATAAAGCTTCCGGTTGCAACAAGGCGGCAAATAACCTCCAGGCCGTGACCGAATACCGTTGCGGGAAGAACCTCCATTGTAGCTTCGTCTACATTTGAATCAACATAGTGAGTTTTGATGCCTGCCTTTTTGAGAAGATCAAAGTAATATACAGAGGTTTTGAGGTTTGCCCTGCCGATGCCTTCAATAGTGAGACCAACGCTGTTTTCACCGGGGTCGAACACACCGTCTTTGCCTGTGCAATCGTCTTTGAACTTGAGCATAACGTTACCGTTTTCAAGCTCGTAAACATTTTTTGTTTTGCCTTCGTAAATCAGTTTCATTAAATTTCGCTCCAATCTTTTGCATTTTTAAGGTTGTGTTAACGGAAACCCAAATCGGCAAAATGCCTTTACTACGACTGACAATATAATACAACACTGCTTTAAAAAAATCAATAGATTTTTGTCAATACTGTATTGTTTCATACTATATTTACGCTTTTGGCAGGAAACTTTTGTAAATATCGTTTAAAACATCACAGCAGTGCTATTTACACCGAATTTGCAGTTTTTGTATCTGATAATTCAGATTATCGAAATAAAAGCTAAAACCTTCATCACTGGGATGCAGCCTCAGATCACCAAAAAAGGCTATATCATGAGGAACAAGATTTATGCCGGAAATGACTTTTATATTTTGGTAAATTTCGCATTCTTCTCTGATAATTTGCTCAATATATGAAAATTCTATGTCTTTTATCGGTGTGTGGCAGTTTTCTCTCCAGATGGGAGTGACTGCAAATATTACACTGTGGGGGAATTTGTTGGCAAGGGATTTGAAAAAAGCTTTTACATTTTGTCTGATAGTATTGCCGTCATAACAGTACCAATCGTTTGTACCATATGCGGCAAGAACATAGTCTGCATCTGTTACATCACCGGCTTCAACAAGTTCATAAGAAAAACAGGCACCGCCGAGAGCCTTGCTTATAAGCTCAGCACCGAGAACATCCGCAAGCTTTACCGCATATGTACTGCTCGGATGAAGTGCATCGTAGCCCTGTGTGATGGAATCACCGTATGCCAGCATAAGTTTTTCTCTTTTATTGGGGGTAATATAGGTTGCTCCGTCTATTTCTAATTTGTCTATCTCTGCAATTACCGAATGCGGAAAAACAATTCTTACACATTTGTCACCTTTGCCAAGATCAAATTCTCCGCTAAAGCTTCCCAAAGGATATTCTTGCTCTGCGTAATTACCAACGCGTTTACCGTCACTTAAATTGCTGATACTGCCAAGCGGCTTTCCGTCTGCAAATATATCAAATGCAAAATAGCTTCGTATATTGCTTTTATTACTTACGGATACAGACAGCCTCAAAATATTTCCGTCCGTTCTAAATTCCATCTGTATACCGGCGGTGTACAATAAATTGATGTTATCTGTGGCTTCAGCTTCTTTGCCGGTAAAACGGTAAAATCTGTATTTTCCGTCAGAAAAATCTATGTTTACAGCTCCGGTTGTTATAGCTTTTATTTGCTGAAAATTCGGTTCCATTTGTGTATACTCCTATAATATATCTGTGTTTGTAGATTGTATAATTTAAAATTTGGGATTTCGGAATGATTTTTCGGAATGGATAAATCCATTCTCTACAGCATTTTGTTTTTATGAAACCAATCATTACCGCACAAATACTTTATTTATTTATATATTTATATACAGCCTCTGACATACGCGCAACAATGTCTGACGCTTCGTCCATGGTGTTTAAATAGTTGTTAACCATAATACACACAACATAATCCGCTTTTGGTGAATATACCAGGGCGGCGTCATTTTGCACAGTATCTGTCTCTCCGGTCTTATTTGCAATTATAAGACCCTCGGGCAGATATTTTGGTATTTTGGTTCTGCGCATCTGTCCTTTCAAAATTTCGAGCATTTCGCGACTGTTTTCTTCATTTACAAGCTCGCCCTTGTAGAGCTTTTCGAGAACGACACCGCAATCGCTGACAGAAGTGTAGTTACCAATGATTACATTGTTAACACTGATAGTCTGCAAATCGCTGTTGTGCCGGGTAGAGCTGCAGCCAAGAGATGCGGCAAATTCGGTAACGCGTTTAAATCCAAGAGAAGCATCGCCCGCTCCGAGCAGGGTAATAATCCGGTTGGCGGCATCATTATCACCCATAGTTATCATTGAATCAAGATCGTTTTTTACGTTTTCATCTATGATAACAGCACTTTCTGCCGCCTGTCTGTATACCTCAGCCATTACAAAAAGATTGTTGAGACTGGCAGAAGACATCGAATAGGCATTACTCTGAATTATATCACCCGACGACAGATTTTTTACATAATATGCAACCATGCTGTTATCGCCGGTTATGCCCAAAGCAAGCTGATTGAGCTGCTCGCCGAGAGGCTCAAGCGGAGCCTGATACAAAGAAGATTTGTCTATTGCAACCGAATTTTCGGCTTCATCGGATGACGCTTTGTCCTTGGATGTGACATCTGTAGCCTCTGACGTGCGCTTATCTGCGGCTTTGTCACTATCGTTATCTACGGTTTTGCTTGTAAAAATAAGCTTTTGAGCGGCAACGGCAAGTACCGCCGCTGCAGCAAGCGCCAAAACACCAATGATGAGCTTTTTGGGTGTTTTTTTGATTTTAAAATAAACAGCGGAACAATTGGAGGAGGCTGAGGCAAATTTTTCGCAAAGCTTAGCAACTACACTGCCATCTGATGATGAAAGCACCTCCATAACTGCATCATCACCAAGCTCCTGCAAAAGCTCACTGCCAACAATAAGATATCTGTCGCCCGGTCTGATTGACGAAATAAACCTTGAACGTGAGGGCTCACGTTTTGCACGAGGGGCATCGGACAAATCCGTTTCAGCCTCTTTTTCGGGCAGAATTGACGCAGATGGAAAAACTATTTTTTCTGCCTTGTCTTTTTCTTTGTTGTATTTGTATATATTAATCTGCCCAAAGCCCGCCGCATATACATTGCCGCCCTCAATATATATCATGGACATATCGGCGGCTTCGTTTCCCATGCATTGATTTTCTCTGATATCGTCCATCATTTCTTTGAGCTCATACTGAACTTTTATTCTAACCTTGCCCGAATCAGGCTTCGACAAAGAATCAGAGAGCAAGCCGCATATTTTGCTCACGTTGTTTGGCTCGGACGCTATGGCAAAAATATGCTTTCTGCCAAGACATTCCTGATTGACCGATGCAGACATGCACATTCCGTTGTCTGCAGATGATATTCCGTCGGCAAAATAATATTCGTTAGAATTTCTGTCGGCATCTCCGATGCGTGAAACAGCGCTTAACATATACTTATAGGACATTTTATTTCCTCCGTGCGGATTTTATTTATACATATTTTCTCTTGCCTTTATCCGATGCTGACTAAAAGCCTTGAAGCCGTTTTTTATTCATAAATGCCTGCTTTTTACAGCTTCAAAGTTTGTCCGGATGAAATCTTGATTGTAGATCCGTCTATATCGAGCCATATATCATGCAAAGTGGGATTGTAAATAAGCTTTTTGTTTGCACTATAAGAAAGAGAATTATACGCATTTGTATATTCATATATTTCCATATTTGTTGCATACCATACATTGTCCTTGCCCGACAGAGAGGCACATATTTTGTCAAAAAGCTCCCATGTGTTGTCTCGATCAAGCTCAAAGCTATGTCCCCACATATAAAACAGCCTGGGATAGCGGCGGTCCACATATACATTTTCGGAATTATTATCTATATTCATAAAGCTGTCTATATATTCCATGAGCTTTGGATTGTTATGATGAGCAGTCGGAATCCATGCATGCCAGTCTGTAGGGAGTTTAAAGCTGTCGTTGTCTCCGCCAAGCGTACGGCTGTAAGAAATATCCAGCTCTGTAAGATAATTTTTGATGGTTTCATATGAGGTGCCGGGGCAGATATTTGATATGCCTGTATCGGGATATGCCATACCTTTTATTATAATGCCAAAGCGTTCTTCAAGCTCAAGCCGGCATCGCAGAACATCGCAAATGCCGTCTATGGGGCGCATTGTCCCCTCGGCAATATGCTCAAGACCGTGAACGGCAATCTCGTGACCTCTGTCTAAGATATATTCCTTTATCTGCCGGTCTGTCATATCGTGAACCTGTTCTTTACCGGTCAGATTGAAGGTACATTTGAGGCCGTATTTGCTTATTATATCCGACATTCGCATATCGGAAGCACAGCCGTCATCATAGCTCAGCGTAACCGCTTTGGATTTTCCGCCGGGAAATCTCATAAATCTGTATCTCATTTTTATTATCCTTTCATTGTTATATCAATGTCATAAAAATCGGAATAAATATCACAAGGAACAAAATACCTATTATCAAAGACAGCGAAAGCTTCTTTTTTGGAGCTGATGTTTTTTCTACAAGACCTGCTCTGCGCAGAGTTTCAACAATCGGCCGATACAAAAGCAGAATAAGTCCCGAATTGATAAAGCCCTTTACCAGATTAAACGGGAGAAATACTGTGGGCAGCATTGCCGCTACAGCCTCACGTGGAATCTTCATGTACATGGGAGTGATATAATAATTCCACAAAAGCATGATTATCGTGAGAACAACCGTTGCTGCAACAAGCCCCGCCACCGCAGACCAAAGATTTCTCTTTCTGTTGTAAATAATTGATGCGGTGCAGCAAAATGCTGCTGTTGCAATAAAGTTCATTATAAGACCTATTACACCGGTATCGCTTGCCGAAATAAATTCGAGAAAGCTCACAGCAAGAGATATCACAAGAGCATAGGGAGTACCGAGCACAAATCCGCCTATTGCTATGGATACATCCTTGACATCAAGCTGCAAAAAGCCCGAAACCTGAGGGAACACCTTGCTTGCCAGCATCAGAATGTATGATACTGCACAAAGCATTGCCGCTGTTGTTAGTTTTTTGGTTGACATTTTCATAAAAAACCTCCTGACGGGGGCTGTCTTATCTAAAAAAGCCCCGCAAATATAATTTATCCGCAGGGCTGGCATAAACCATAAATAAACACATCTTCTTTCATCCGGACTGTACCGTCGGCTTCGGAATTTCACCGAATCAGCCTAATGCAAATACTAACGTATATGCCTGAAGCTCGCGGGCTATACCGCCGGTGGGGAATTGCACCCCGCCCTGAAGACGTTTATATTATATCACTAATTTATGCTTTTGTAAATAGAATTATTATAAATTTACAATTTATTCATTTTTAATCAGCTGTAACCGGCTTTATCCACCTACGGCTTACAAAATGCCTCAGACACATTATGCATTTGGGAACATCCTCTACAAGATATTCGGTAAGCACAACCATAGGGAACGGAAATTTTAGCCAAAATGCCGCCGCAAAGGTTGCGGGAATGGCAAGAACCCACAGACATATAACATCAAACTTGGCACCCGTAACCGAATCACCGCCCGAACGGAACACTGCACAAACCATTGTGTACGGAATATTGCGCAGGCAAAGCTCCAGAGCATAGATTATAATGAGAGCGCCGGCTATATGAACCGTATTGTCGGATATGTTGCCGCTCAAATTAAAAAGATATATGACCTTTTCTTTAAACAAAATGGCAAACACAGCCAACACAGCGCCCATGAGAGGGGTTGCGATAACAAGTCTTTTTGCTCTTTTGTAGGCATCGTCTGTCTTGCCCTCGCCTATTGTTTTGCCAATGATAACTGCGCCGCCGTCGTTTAGACCGATGAACAAAATAAGACACATACTCTCCACAGTACGAAGTATTGTGCAGGCGGCAAAATTTTCGTAGCCGGTGTTTGAATAAATTGCATTGTTGCAAACTGTGCCAATCCCCCACATAAGCTCATTGAATATAACCGGTGAGGCTTTTTTCATAAAAGATATAAACTCACTGCTGCTAAAATTTGTAAGCTCCCTTGGCGAAATAACGATAATATTTTTTTGCCGCACAGAAACGACAAGCAAAACACCAAGACCAATCCATGCCGAAATTGACGTAGCCAGAGCCGCACCGCTGACACCCAATTCGGGAAATCCAAGCTTGCCAAAGCAAAGACCGTAGTCAAGCACAATGTTAAACATGGTGGAAATTGCAGATACCGCCATGGGTAGCTTTACTCTTTCGGTTGAGCGAAGCACGGTACACAAAATGGCAGTTGTTATTGTGGCGGGGTATGAAAATGCAGCTATTCTGAGATAGCGCGAGCCCGCGGCAACAACACGTACATCACGATTGAACACCGACATTATCTTATCGGGGAAAAAAACAGCACAAAATGCAAATACCATTGATATACTTAAGCCCGAAACCACTGCAATTGAATAGGTACGGCGAATATCTCCGAGTCTGTTTGCTCCCCAGTACTGAGCAATAAACAAAGCAGAGCCGGAGCACAGACCAAAGGATATCATATTCAGAAGCCAGTTCCACTGAGCTGCCATGCCCGAAGCTGAGAGGGCAATGTCACCGAGCTGACTCATGAACAGTGTGTCTACAAATGTGAGCGAATTAATCAAAAGATGCTGCAGCGCGATTGGCAAAGCCAGACTAAAGAGCATTTTCCAAAATTCTTTTCTTTCGTTTTGAATATTTATCATAAAGGCGTCTCCTGATTTGATATTGTAAAAATTGGGCATTAGCTTATATGTATTATACTACAAATATTTAAAAAATCAATATCCTTCAATAATTTTTTCATATTTCATATACCGGATAATATACATTAACAGAGAGGATGTGTTACCTTTGAAAATATTCGTGTTGAAAAAAAGCAGCATTTTATTTTATACTCTGCTATTTATAGCGGCATTTACTGTTATATTTACCCGTTGGGACTCGTCGACCACTGTTTTTAACAACAATTCTGACCTTGGCGGTCTGCCGATTTACTGCGTGGATAAGGGAGAAGAAAAAATATGTGCCATAAGCTTTGACGCGGCTTGGGGCAACGAAGATACTTCACAGCTTATCAAAATATTAAACGATTTTGAAGTAAAAACAACCTTTTTTGTGGTGGGAAGCTGGGTTGACAAATTTCCCGAATCGGTCAAAGAGCTCTCAGATGCAGGCCACGAAATAATGAACCACTCCAACAGTCATCCTCACATGACAAAAATCTCAACCGATACTATGAAAACCGAGGTAGAAGACTGCGACAAAAAAATAGAAGCCATAACCGGCGTAAAGCCGTTTCTTTTCAGACCGCCATACGGCGATTACAACACCGATGTGGTAAATACCCTTGCCGACTGCGCTCATTATACAATTCAGTGGTCTGTAGACAGTCTGGACTGGAAGGATCTCTCCGCTCAGGAGATATATTCGAGAGTATGCGGTAATATTCATCCGGGCGCAATTGTTCTGTTTCACAATGCAGCCAAAAATACCCCCGAGGCTTTGCCTATGATTTTAAAAAAGCTCAAAGAGGACGGATACAAAATCGTTCCTGTATCGCAGCTGATATACCGAGACGAATATAAAATTGACCATACGGGTAAGCAGATACCAAAATAGGCTTTATATAGCAAAGAATATCGGCTTAATTTAGATTATTCTCTTGAACTGACAAGTTTAAAGCCGACCCCCAAACGTTAGATTTCGCTCTAACTTTTGGGGGTCGGCCTAATTTTTTTTGCAATTAACTAATTTTTTTCTTTAACAGAGGTATAAATTTTGTTGTATTGCTTTTTGCAATTTTTGTTGAAGCTCACATTATCTCTGATATATGTAGGTACAACGCTCTCAAGAACCGTGCGCACCTTTTCGCTGTCGCCGTCATCTATTGCTTCGCCGAGAGCCTCAAGACCCTTTTTGATTTCATCAATTCCTATAAATTCGGGTCTGCCTACAAAAATCTTTTCGTGCTCGGTCTGCGTTAGCCCCTCCTCTGCCATAAGAAGTTCCTCGTAGAGCTTTTCGCCGGGGCGCAGACCGGTTATCTCTATTTTTATATCAACATTGGGAATATAGCCCGAAAGTCTGATAAGATTTTGAGCAAGGTCATATATTCTGACCGGCTTTCCCATATCAAGAATAAATATTTCGCCTCCCTTTGCGTAGCATGCCGCCTGAATAACAAGCTGTGCCGCCTCGGGAATGGTCATAAAGTATCTTATAACATTTTCATGGGTAACCCTTACCGGGCCACCGTTTTCAATCTGCCGCTTAAAAAGAGGAATAACACTGCCATTGGAGCCGAGAACATTGCCAAAACGTACAGCAACAAAATCCGTTTTGCTCTCGTTTTCCATGCACTGAATTATCATCTCACAAAAACGCTTTGACGCACCCATAACATTGGTGGGATTAACTGCCTTGTCGGTAGAAATCATAACAAATTTATCTACATTGTATTTATCTGCCGCACGCGCAAGATTGTATGTACCAAACACATTGTTTTTGATAGCCTCAACGGGGCTTGTCTCCATAAGGGGAACGTGCTTGTGAGCCGCAGCGTGAAACACCACCTGTGGTCTGTATACGTCGAATATTTCGTTTATTCTCTTTTCGTCTCTGACAGAGGCAATCAACACTACCGGCTTATTGTCGGGGTATTTTTCGTTGAGCTCCATCTGAATATCATAAGCATTGTTTTCATAAATATCAACAATTACAAGTGTGCGGGGTGAAAAACGCATTATCTGACGGCAAAGCTCCGAACCGATTGAGCCGCCACCACCTGTTACCATTACAACCTTGCCGCCCACAAGCTCTGTTATGCCGTTGTTATCGAGAACAATCGGGTCGCGGTCAAGAAGATCGTCTATGCTTGCATCTCTTATGACGTTCTTTTTATCGGGTGAATCAAGAATTTCGCTCAATGTTGGTATGGTTTTGATATCGCATTTGGTATGAGTGCATATTTCGAGAATCTGCTTTCGCTCTTCGTAGTAAGCAGACGGAATAGCAAGAATTATTTTGTCTATTTCCATTTGCTTGCATATACGCACAATATCCAATCTGGAACCAAGAACCTTTTTGCCCCAGAATACCTTGCCTATTTTGTTTGCATCGTCATCAATAAGACCGACTATGTCGTAGGATGAGCTCATATTCTCATACGAATTGTTGATAATTGTGCGGGCAGCATCACCGGCACCGATAACTAAAACACGATATTGTGCGCTTTTACTCGTTTCTTTATAAACACAATGTCTGTTGCTGACATATCTGCGGTATTCCTTGGTCATAAGGCGGACAACTGCCATAGCAAGCACCGAAATGATTGCAATGACAAACACCGTACGTCTGAACAGAACCGGAGCAATGCCAAAAAGCCTCATAGCTTCAAATACAATATATGTAAACAGTATTGAGGCTATATTAATTGCAAAAAAATGCGCAAGCTCGCGTGTGCCTGAGTAGCTCCATGCCACACGATAAACATTAGTCAGGAAAAAAACAAAAAAGGTGCACAGAGCATACACACCTCCTGTCATAAAAAGAGTGTACGCCGAGAGATGCTCACCCGAAAAAACAGCTAGATGAGTAATCATGCTTGCACATATAATGCTGACTACGTCAAGCATAAAAATATATCTGTTTCTGATATACAACCTATTCATACAATTCACCGTTTTTATTATTTGTACAATACATTTGTAAAATACCCTATACATTTATACCATACTAACTAATATTATATATTAAAAAACATCAAAAGTCAATGGAAAATCGTTATAAGTTCCGATTAATTTCCGATTTGACATCAATACTCAGTGCTTTCGGAATAGAAATACCGAAAAAATTATACAGGATCGGAGAAGTAAAATATATAAAGCAAACAATATAACTAAATTAAGATGTCCCCCGCCTCTATAGGCGGCGGGTGACATTTAATTTTTTCAGTGGGAGTTCAATCTCCCACTGAAAACGTTGAATGACGCGGCTTTGCCGCTTATTGAAATTAACAAAATTAATCACATACAAAAAATGTTTTGGTAATCAGATTAATTTTAAATTCAAAATGCCGAAATCAAAAATGATGCTTCCGACATTTTTTACTTATGCCAAATCTGCAAGGTCAAAGATAAGCTTTTCGGTCTTTTCCCATCCGAGGCAAGGGTCGGTGATAGATTTGCCGTAGATATCTTCGCCAATCTTCTGAGTTCCGTCTTCGATGTAGCTCTCTATCATAAAGCCTTTAACCAACTTTTTGATGGAGGCATCGTGGCGGCAGCTGTGCATAACCTCTTTGGCAATACGAATCTGCTCGAGATATTTTTTCCCGGAGTTGGCATGGTTGGTATCCACAATCACAGCCGGATTTGCAAGACCCGACTTTTCGTAAAGCTCGGATAAGAAAATCAAATCCTCGTAGTGGTAGTTGGGCTGAGACTGACCGTGCTTGTTTAAATAGCCTCTCAAAATAGCGTGGGCAAGGGGGTTACCCTGAGAATGAACCTCCCATCCGCGGTAAATAAAGGTGTGCTTATGCTGTGCGGCAGTGATGGCATTCATCATAACCGAAAGGTCACCTGCGGTGGGGTTTTTCATACCAACGGGAATATCAAGGCCGCTGGCTGTGAGACGGTGCTCCTGATTTTCTACCGAGCGGGCACCTATGGCAACATATGCAAGCACGTCGTTCAGATATCTGTAGTTATCGGGATAGAGCATCTCGTCTGCGCAGGAAAAACCGGTTTCACGAAGTGCTCTCATGTGAAGCTCTCTTATTGCAACAATACCCTTGAACATATCGGGCTTTTCGTTGGGGTCGGGCTGATGAAGCATACCCTTGTAGCCGTCGCCGGTGGTGCGGGGCTTGTTGGTATAAATACGGGGAATGATAAAAATTTTGTCCTTCACCTTTTCCTGAACCTCACGCAGACGGGTGATGTAGTCTATAACACTGTCTTCGTTGTCGGCTGAGCAAGGTCCGATAATAAGAATAAGCTTGTCTGATTCGCCGGTAAAAATTTTCTTTATTTCCTTGGCTCTGTCATCTACAATATTAATAAGGTCGGCAGAGATGGGATACATTTCTTTAACTTCCTTGGGAATGGGGAGCTTTCTGGTAAATTCCATATTCATAATAATTCACTTAACCTTTCTTTTTTACTTTTTGTCAAACAACGCACGTCTCGAGGTAGAAAGTCTCATCTTGTCTTTGAGACCTTCGGTATCGTCTGACGCTATCATATCTCTTATGAGCATACACTCGTCAATAAACACATTTATCTGCTTTAGGAGCGGCTCTTTGTTTAGCATAAAAAGCTCACTCCACATATTTTCGTTTATGCGGGCAATACGTGTGAGATCTCTGAATGAGTCACCGGTGTAGTCAACGAGGTGCTCGTTTTCACAGCAGGTCATAAGACTTACGGCAATGCAGTGAGTAAGCTGTGATACAAAGCCTATCATCTCGTCATGCTCTTCGGGTGAGAGCTCCGATATACGGCTAAAGCCGAGAATTTTGCCCAAATCCTTGCAGGTTTCTATGGCTTCGGGGGTGTTTTTGTCGGTGGGAACCACAATATAGTTGGCACCCTCAAAAATTTTGTCGTCACTGTTTTCGACACCGTATACCTCGCGCCCCGCCATAGGGTGCGCCGCAATAAATTCGACATCCGGCGGAAGCTTAGACTGTATCTCATATACGATACAGCTTTTGACACCGGTAACATCGGTGATTATTGTGCCGGGCTTAAAAAGATTTTTGTGCTTGTCTATCCACTGAGAAAAAACCTTTGGATAGAGAGCAAAGACTATGAGGTCAGCACTGCTTACTGCTTTTTCTTCCACATATGAATAGCCTTCGTCTATTATCCTGTTGTCGAGTGCATAGTCTATTGAATTTTGATTGTCTGTGATGGCACTTACAAAAAAACCTTTTTTGCGCAGAGCCTTTGCATAGCTGCCGCCTATTAAACCGAGCCCTACAATGAGAACTCTGATGCTTTTATTGATTATCTGCATATTCTGTCACCTTAATTCCTAACTGTTTTAAACCTTCAAAGAAATCGGGCATGCTCTTTGATACCGCTTCGGCACCCTCGAGCTCGCCGCCCGTCAAAGTAAGCATTACACAAAGTGACATTACTATACGGTGGTCATTGTGACCGCACAGAGCTTCGGTCGGTGCATGAAAATCTGCCGGATATACCACAACCGAATCTTCGTTGACTCTTACAGACACGCCAAACTTTTTAAGCTCCGCCGCCATTGCCGCCGCACGGTCGCTCTCTTTGATGCGCAGTCTTGCCGTGCCGGTAAACACACCGCCGTTTTTGCACGCAGAAAGTGCAAAAAGTATGGGGCCCAGGTCGGGACAATCGGATATGTGTATGGTTGGTGTACCGCGGTTTATCATATCAAAAAGCTCACAGTATACTCTGTCACCCTGCAGGCTGTCTTCCGACAAGCCTTCTACCTTCACATTGCCGCCTATGTGAGAAAGTGCTGCAAAAAAAGCGGCGTTAGAATAATCTCCTTCTACTATCACCCCGCAGGGGGTATAACGCTGTCCTCCCTTAATATATAAGGTTCTTTCGTCTTTCCATGTAATCTTTATACCAAATCGGTCAAGAGCCTGAATAGTGAGATTGATATATGAGCAGCTCTCTATGGGAGGAGTAATGCTCAGGGTGCTGTCACCGCCGAGAAGCGGGAGCACAAAAAGCAAGCCGCTTATGAACTGACTGCTTATATTGCCCTTGACCTTATAATTGCCCGAGCGAAGAGGCCCCTTTACCGAAATTGTGCTGCCGTTGTTTAAAAATTCAAGCCCCTGCTCGCGGCAGATATCTTCATACACGGTCATAGGTCTTTTTAGAAGAGTTTCACTGCCGTGGAGCACACATTCTGCGCCGGTCATAAGACACATGGGAATAAAAAATCTAAGTGTACTGCCGCTCTCACGGCAAAAAAGCTCTGCTCCGCCCGATAGCTTTGTAAGGTCGGCACCGCTTATTGTAACAGTGTCGCCGTCCATAGAATAGGATGCACCAAGTGACTTTAGACAATCGAGAGTTGCAAGCACATCCTGAGAAGGAGCAATACCGCGCACAACGCTTGTGCCTGCACAAAGTCCGGAGCATATGAGCAGACGGTGAGCCATGCTCTTTGACGGCGGAGCGGTTATAGTGCCGTTGGCTGTTGATTTGTCAATTTTTATTCTCATAAATGTCACCTCCTGCTTTGATGTATGGAAATTATCCTTTTGGCAATTTCGTGAGGGTCGGAATCTATCTTTATAATTTCATCTGCTGCCGCGCTATATTTTGGATAACGCTCTTCAAAAAGCTTTTGTATTGATTCGCAGTCCAAAGCAAGAGGGCGGTCAGCGGTTGGAACAAGATCTTGCAAATCTCTGTCGAGAAAATAGAGAACACCGTTTTGACGGAGTGCGTCAACATTTTCGGGGCGCAGTATTGCCCCGCCGCCGGTGGCAATGATGCAGCCGCTCATTTGTGAGACTTCTGCCACAGCCTCGCTCTCACGGTCACGAAAAACCGTTTCGCCGCAGAGTGAAAAAATATCAGAAATGCTCGAATTATATTTTGTAACTATCATATCGTCGGTGTCGACAAAGGTCCTTTCAAGAATTGAGGAGAGCTCTTTTGCAACTGTCGATTTGCCCGATGATGGCATACCAATCAGCACAATGTTTTGCTTGTCGGAATAAATTTTGCCGTAGATGCTGTCCAAAAGGTCTTTGCCGTAGGTTTTGCCGGTGAATTTTTCGGCTGCAAAAATCGCCTGAGCCACAAGCATATAAAGACCGCCTGCTGCCTTGATACCCTTTTTGAGAGCAGAGCAAACAAGCCTTGTGCGCAGTGGATTGTATATGGCATCAACCACACCGCTGAGTGAAGTAAATCTTTCGATATCTACCGGTGAGGCATCTGCATGGGGGTACATACCGCAGGGAGTGGTGTTGATTATAACATCGGCATCGGTGTGACAGGCATACATTTCATCATAGGTCACAACGCCAAAGCCGGCGGTGCGGCTCACAGTGATGATGCAGGATGCGCCCAGGTGCGATACAACTGCATTTGCAGTCTTTGAGGTGCCGCCGGTACCGAGAATCAAAACCTTTTTGTTTTTGATATCTATGTCGGCTTTGCAAATGAGCGCTTCCATGCCCATAAAGTCGGTATTGTAGCCGTAGAGCCTGCCGCTTTTGTTGACTATGGTATTGACCGCACCTATTGTCTTTGCTGTGTCGCTCACATAATGCAGATGCTTTATTACCGCTTCTTTATAGGGAATGGTAACATTTATCGCCTTAAAATCGTGCTTTGTCATAAAGCTGTCGAGGTCTTCTTTGGCAACTTCGTTTATGGTATATTCGTAGCTTTCAATTTGTTCGTGTATCTCTTTGGAAAAGCTGTGAGAGAGCTTTTCGCCAATTAATCCGTATTCCATATTTATTCTGCCTTTTCATTATTATTCAGCCAGTCGGTACCGTATCGTCCCGAGAGCATATCTGCGAGCACGATGGCGGTAACGCTGTCGATAACCACGCGGGCACGGTGCACAATTGCAGGGTCGTGCCGACCGCGGAGAGTTAGCTGTGAATTTTGGTTGTTTATAAAATCTACTGTATCCTGAGTTTTAAATATAGAGGGTGTCGGCTTTATAACACAGGAAAAAATCAGAGGCATACCGTTGGTAATACCGCCGTTGATGCCGCCGTTGTTGTTGGTTGAGGTAACAATCTTTCCGTCTGACATCCGATAGCTGTCGTTTGCCTTACTTCCCCTCAGCTTTGCAAAATCAAAACCGAGACCAAACTCAACTCCCTTTACTGCCGGTACGGAAAAAAGCATATGTGAAAGAACACTTTCTACCGAATCGAACCAGGGCTCGCCTATGCCGGCAGGCATACCGACAACTGCGGTTTCAACTATACCGCCCACACTGTCGCCCTCCAATGCCGCCTGCTCTATTGCCCGAGTCATCTCCGACCCGGCAGAAGAATCAAGCACGGCAAAATCCATGGCAGAAAGCGTCTCGATATCGGATTTTATATCCAAAAAGCCTCTGTCCGATATGCCGGCACAGCTCTTTATGTGGGAGCCAATGTATATGCCCTTTGCCTTGAGTGCCGAAATTAATATAGCTCCGGCTGCCACAAGGGGTGCAGTTATCCGGCCGCTGAAATGTCCGCCGCCGCGGTAGTCCTCAAAGCCGTGATATTTGCAATATGCAGTGTAATCGGCATGACCCGGACGGGCAAGCATGCGAGTTGCACTATAGTCTTTGCTCTTGGTGTCGGCGTTGGGAATTAGTACGCAAACGGGAGAGCCCGTGGTTATGCCGTTTAAAACACCGCTTACTATGCGGTATTCGTCCGCTTCTCGGCGGGCAGTCGAAATTTTGCC
>JAEDEG010000096.1 GCA_016293435.1 Clostridia bacterium | reverse complement strand
GGGGCTTTGCTCATTCTGGGAGCTTCTTCCGAATACACGCATTTTAGCGAAGCAACACCTCTTTTTTTGAGAGCTGTTCGCATTGCGCGAGCCAGAGGACATACCTTGGTCTTGTAGATATCGGTCACTCTGAATGCTGTCGGGTCAAGCTTATTGCCGGCTCCCATTGCAGAAATAACGGGAATACCCAGCTCATTGCACCGTACTATTATGTCTGTTTTGGCAGAAACTGTATCGACTGCATCCACAACATAGTCATACTGCGAAAAATCAAACTCCGATGCAGTTTCGGGCAGATAAAAACACTTAATTGCCGTAACGCGGATTTCGGGGCAAATATCTCTGATTCGCTCTGCAGCGGCTTCAACCTTTGGCTTGCCAATTGTTGAATTGAGTGCAATAAGCTGTCTGTTGATATTAGATTCCGATACATGGTCGGAGTCTACAAGCACCAGATGACCTATGCCGCATCTTGCCAGAGCCTCTACCGCTCCGCCGCCGACCCCGCCCACACCGAATATTGCAACGGTGGAGCCGCGCAGCTTTTGAAGTGCGTCATGACCCAGCATAATTTCTGCTCGTGAAAAACTTTCATTCATTAAATTCACCACATTGGAAAATAATATACCTCAGTCAGATACAGACGCATCTGTCTGAGAGATTTTATACAACTGATTATTATACCAATTATACCACATTTTTTTACCAAAATCAACACCGCATAGCCTGTATACAAAATTTTTATATCAGATCATTTTTTCAAAATCAATAACGGTGTCGCTTCCGATGGCTTCCGCCAGACCCTTGCACACGTTTTCGGCAACCGCGGTTTTTCCGATAAAGCGCTTTGCAGGATTATATTTTACAATTTTAAATTTTGCGTTGTTTGTGTCATCAAGCTTTGCGGTGTTGTCTATCATAGATATGTAATCATTTTCGGGAATACAGATATATACAGTACTGCCGCCGACCGTTGTGCATTTGCACACAGCCCATGTGCCTGCCTCGCCAAAAGACAGCGACATTGAGGGAACTATGGAGGTTACATCGGCATATACAAGTGTGTCTGCCGTTAGACCGGCTGTATAGGGAATTGCGCCTCCCGCATCCGGCATATTGGCAGTTTCGGTGCTGCTCTGTTCAGGTGTTTTGTCGGGCGTGCTTTCGGATTCTGATATAGCTTCATCTTTGGCATCGGTTGAGTTGTCTGTATTGATCGGCTCCTCCGATTTAGCAGGTTTTGTTTCGTTTTCTTTTTCAGCTTCTGTTTTTGTACTTTTACTTTTTGACACTTCAAAATCCACGGCCTCGTTGTTTTTGTTTGCAGCCTCTGTAGGAGACAGACCCGCTACGGTGGAGGTGTTGACAAGAGATTTCAAAATCGGCATTGTATACACACACAAAAGAGCGATAACCACAATACAAACAATAAGTATTGCCCCCGGTGATGAAACCGAGCCAAAATAGCTTGAGACTTGTTTGTTGCTTTTTTTGTCTATGGATTCCGGAGCCGATGAATCTGCATTGGCATTATGAAATTCTTCGGCATATTCTTTGTTTGTAAAAATAAAGCTCAGTGTTTGATCAGACTCGGATTTTATCTTGATACTGTGCCCTCTTGTGGAGGCATTTTCGATGTCTGCGGTCTTTCTGAGACAAAAGCATGCCGCAAAAACTATGGCAAATACCGCGAAAGCCGCTATAAACGGAATGGGGTTTTTTGCATATATATTTGCCGCGATAAATGCCAGATAAGAGATGACAACGCTCAGAGCACTCATCACAATTACCTGAGTGCGGTGATGCCGCCTGATTTCAAGGCATTGGGGGCAAAGCGGCATATCAAAAGACGCAGCACTTTTTTTGCCAAACAGCCTTTGTATGCCTGAAATCGCATATATCTTCTCGAAAGTATCGGTTTTTTTCATGCAGCATGTACACCTTTGGGGTACACAGATGCTGCCTTGAGATGCGTCAACTTTGTAAACTTTGTTTTCGGGAGCATTTGACTCCGCTTTACTAATTTGATTCGTATTTGTATTCATATAAGCTTACCTCCATTATGCAATCGATTTAAACCAATTGAAAATATCGGTGTAGAGCGACGGCGCAAACTTTGATATATAGCCGTGTACCCAAAACACCAAAAGTATTACGGGCATAATATACTTTGCATAAAAATACAGCTTCATGGGATATTTGATGCCCTTGCCGGTGTTGACCTCTGTAATGAAGTTGTTCCAGCCCCAGCCCTTTTTGTTCCAAGTGCAAAAGCACACATATACTATAGAACCAAGCGGGAGCAGATTGGTGCTGACAATAAAGTCTTCAAGGTCAAGAATTGTTGAGCCCTTTCCAAGAGGTTCAATCCATGAAAGCAGGCTAAAGCCGAGAGCACAGGGGATAGAAAGAATGATAACAATTACTATGTTGATATAGCATGCTTTTTTTCTTTCCAAATTCCACAAATCCATAGCAAATGAAACTATATTCTCAAATACGGCAACAATGGTGGACATTGCCGAAAATACCATAAACAGAAAAAACAGCGAACCCCATATTCTTCCGCCGGGCATCGAATTGAATACATTGGGCAAGGTTTCAAAAATAAGGCTTGGCCCCTGAGAGTATCCTATATTATAGGCAGAACAGGAGGGGATTATTATAAGACCTGCCACAAATGCCACAAAGGTATCGAGAACTGCAATTGATATGGTTTCGCCCAGAAGGCGCCGCTCTTTGCCTATATATGTTCCGAAAATTGCCATAGAACCTATACCGATAGACAGAGTGAAGAAGGCCTGACCCAAAGCGGCAAAAATTACTTCCCCCATATTGTGGCTTGTCATTCTTTCAAAATCGGGCACAAGATAATATTTAAGTCCCTCGCTTGCTCCGGGAAGAGTTACGGCTCTTACTGCCAATAGAGCAATAATGGCAAGAAGTGCCGCCATCATTCCCTTTGTTATTTTTTCAACTCCGTTTTTCAAACCCATAGAGCAGATTATAAATCCGATAACAACAACTGCAATCATAAATCCCACAACGGCGGTCGGGTTGGCAATCAGTGATGCAAACTGAGCGCTTACACCGTCAGATGTCATACCATCAAAATCACCTTTGGCAGATTTGATGAGATAAGCCATCATCCACCCGCTCACAGTGGTGTAAAACATCATAAGAAGGTAATTGCCAATCATACCGATAATTCCGAACCAGTGCCACTTGGTGCCCTTAGGTTCAAGTGCCTTAAACGAGCTTGCAACACTCATGCGGCTGGCTCTTCCAACCGAAAATTCCATTGCCATAATCGGAATTCCGAATATCAAAAGAAACAAAAGGTAGATAATTATAAACGCCGCACCGCCATACTGACCTACAATATACGGAAAACGCCACACATTGCCGAGGCCTATTGCACAGCCGGCAGAAATGAGAATAAATCCCAGCCTTGAGCCAAAGCTTTCTCTTTTCATAAATCTTATCCTCCACAGATTAAAATTAATCATTGCAAAGCTTATGGTACCACAAAACTAATAAAAATTCAATAGCTGATTGTATATAACAATACAAATACACAAATAATTTTATTATACAAAATTAATTCAATAAGCGGCAAAGCCGCGTCATTCAACGTTTTCAGTGGGAGATTGAACTCCCACTGAAAAAATTAAATGTCACCCGCCGCCTATAGAGGCGGGGGACATCTTAATTTAGTTATAACAAGAAAAAACAACCAAAAAAATTGAAAAAAAACAGAGTTTATTATACTTTTTCATGAAAATAAATTTTTTCTGCCAAAAAAAAGGAAAAAAGGGGACTGTATAGAATATAGAAAATATGGCGTAAGTTGGACATTGTTTATTTGAACGGTGTCATAAAATAATATTTCCGGTGAAGGGAGGTTGTTGTATGTCTAATGCATTTGTATGCGCCGTAGGGATAGGTACTGTGTTTGCGGGGCTTATCTGCATAATATTCATCTGTAAAATAATGAGTATTGTATGCGGTCTTTTTCCCGAAAAGGAGGCTCCGGCTGTGGCATCCGCACCCGCTGCACGTCCGCAAAGCAGCGGTGCAATCGAAAACAAGCAGGAAGTGGTGGCGGCAGTGTGCGCCGCTATTGCCGAGGATCTCGGCACAGATGTGAAAAACATCAAGGTTGTATCATTTAAAAAGGCATAAAAACAGAGAGAGGTAATTTATTATGAAAAACTATAAAGTTATTGTAAACGGTACAGAATATGCTATTTCTATTGAGCTCATGAACGATGCAGAAGCTGCAGCGGCAAAGACTTCGACTCCCGCTCCCGCCGCTGCTTCCGCACCTGCAGCTGCCGGCGAAGGCACAGAGGTTAAAGCTCCCATGCAGGGAACAATCCTTGCGGTCAATGTAAACCAAGGCGACTCGGTTAAAAAAGGTCAGGTTCTTTTCATTCTCGAAGCTATGAAGATGGAAAACGAAATCATTGCGGCAGATGACGGTGTTATCACCTCCGTATGTGTACAGAAGGGTGCTTCCGTTGCTAACGGTACAGTTCTTTGCACAGTAAAATAATTCAATCGGACAAAAATCTTGACGGAGGACGTTATAAAATGAAAAATAAAATTATCACTGTCCTGGCTATGGTTATGATTATGATGCTCTGCATGAGCATGTCGGTGTGCTTTGCCGCGCCGGATGCTTCCGCAGACTCTGCCGCCGTGCCGGATGCTGTGCAGGAAGCTCCCGCACAGGCAGAAACAAAAACTGCAGATAAAGCCCCGGCAGAGGTGACTGTACCTGCCGAAAGCGACTTGGTTATAAAAAGCGCATCAATTGATGCCAAGACAGGCATTCTTGATATCGTTGTTGCCAACAAAGCTGCTTATGAAGTTAAAGAAGCTTTCATTATTCTCACCTTTGCAAATTCTCAGGATGAATTTGTAACAGAGCAAAGCTCACAAAAGGTATATCCTCAGGGCGGTTCAATGGGTAATCCCAATTCTTTTGCTGTTCAGGCAACTGATATTTCTGCGGGCGGTGAAAAAGAAATTTCACTCAAAGTAGCTTTAAGTGAAGAATCAAAAAAATCAACCCCCATACTCAACTGTGAAATTCAGCACATCGCAGATATGACCGCAATTGACACGGTAAACGGATACGAAATAAAAACAAGTACATTCGAAAACATTCTTGCATCCGCCAAAGGATCAAAGGCAGAGGCAATAAAAAATTTTCTCAGGCAGACCGGCTTTTCGATGACAGATTGGAAATCGCTGCTCATGATTATTATTTCATGTATACTTTTCTACCTCGCCATTGTAAAGAAGTTTGAGCCTCTTCTGCTTCTTCCCATAGCTTTCGGTATGCTTCTTACCAACCTCATGGGTTCTGAAGTATTCCACGAGCAGCTTTTCCAAGGCGGTCATGTTCATTGGGATCTTTTTGGCGCAGCCAATGCCATCACCCCGGGTCTTATAGACGTGCTCTATCTTGGTGTTAAGCTTGGCATTTATCCTTGTCTTATCTTTTTGGGTGTAGGTGCAATGACCGATTTCGGCCCCCTTATTGCAAATCCCAAGAGTCTTTTGCTTGGTGCCGCTGCACAGGTTGGCATTTTTGCAACATACATTGGTGCATACTATCTTGGCTTTACTCCGGCAGAAGCCGGATCAATCGGTATCATCGGCGGTGCCGACGGCCCCACAGCTATCTTTGTTACCTCAAAGCTTGCTCCCCACCTTTTAGGACCCATCGCAGTTGCGGCATATTCCTATATGGCTCTTGTTCCTGTTATTCAGCCTCCTATCATGAAGCTCCTCACAACCAAAAGCGAGCGCCAGATAGTGATGAAAGAGCTCCGACCGGTTTCACAGAAGGAAAAGATTATATTCCCCATAGTTGTATCAATCTTTGTTGCGCTTTTGGTTCCTTCTGCTGCTCCTCTCGTTGGCTGCCTTATGCTCGGTAACCTTCTAAAAGAAAGCGGCGTATGTGAAAGACTTTCAAAAACGGTTCAGAATGAGCTTATGAACATCGTTACAATATTCCTTGGAGTTTCTGTTGGTGCTACAGCAACAGCCGGCACCTTCCTCAGCCTCCAGACAATAAAAATTATTGTTATGGGTGTTGTAGCTTTTGGTGTTGCAACGGCATGCGGAGTGCTTCTTGCAAAATTCATGAACCTGTTTCTCAAAAACAAAATCAATCCCCTCATCGGCTCTGCCGGTGTATCGGCAGTCCCCATGGCAGCCAGAGTTTCTCAAAAGGTTGGTCAGGAAGAAAACCCCGGAAACTTCCTTCTTATGCACGCTATGGGGCCCAATGTTGCAGGTGTTATCGGCTCGGCTATCGCTGCCGGTGCTCTCATTGCAATGCTTGCTAAATAATAGGTCCGCAAGTTTTATGCGCTGTCCGTGAGGGCAGTGCATTGAGTAATACTAAACCAAACACGGTACAAAATCCGTGTATGAAAGGACGGTTATTTTATGTCAAAGTTATATATTACAGATACAATTTTGAGAGATGCTCATCAATCTCAGGCAGCAACACGTATGAAGATTGAGGATATGATTCCCGCTCTAAAAACTCTCGATAAGGTTGGTTACTGGTCTGTAGAGTGCTGGGGCGGTGCAACATTCGATTCCTGCATGAGATTTCTCAACGAAGACCCATGGGAAAGACTTCGCATTATAAAGAAGCATATGCCAAACACCAAGCTTCAGATGCTATTCCGCGGTCAGAACATCCTTGGTTATAAGCACTATGCAGACGATGTTGTAGAGGCTTTTTGTAAAAAATCTATCGAAAACGGTATTGATGTTGTCAGAGTTTTTGACGCGCTCAACGACCCCAGAAACTTAGAAGCAGCTATAAAATATGTAAAGCAGTACGGCGGTATGTGTGAAGCAGCAATCAGCTATACCACAAGTCCCGTTCACAATGAAGACTACTTTGTTAAGCTTGCTTGTCAGCTCGAAAAGATGGGCGCAGATACAATCTGTATCAAAGATATGGCAAACCTTCTTTTGCCCTACGATGCATACAGCCTTGTTAAAAAGCTCAAAGAAAATGTTGGCGTGCCGATTCACCTTCACACCCACAACACCGCCGGCACAGGCGATATGACAAACCTTATGGCATCTCAGGCAGGCGTGGATATTGTAGATTGTGCACTTTCTCCCATGGCAAACGGTACAAGCAATCCTTCTACCGAATCTTTGGTTGCAACTCTAAAAGGCACCGAAAGAGATACCGGTCTTGATCTTGGCATTCTCTCCGATGCCGCAAAGCATTTCAGAGGCGTTGCAAATGAGCTCAAAGCCCGCGGAAATCTCGATCCCAAGGTGCTCAATGTTGATGCCAACACACTTCTTTATCAGGTTCCCGGAGGTATGCTTTCAAATCTTATCTCTCAGCTCAAGCAGAATAATGCGGAGGATAAGTATTATGATGTGCTTGCCGAAGTTCCAAAGGTAAGAAAAGATTTCGGTTATCCTCCGCTTGTTACTCCCACCAGCCAGATTGTTGGTACTCAGGCGGTGCTCAATGTTCTCTCCGGTGAAAGATACAAAATGATTACCAAGGAGTCAAAAGGTCTTCTTAAGGGAGAATACGGCCGGCTTCCCGCTCCCGTAAATGAAGACGTCAGAAAGAAGGCAATCGGTGACGAAGAGGTTATCACCTGCAGACCTGCAGACCTTCTTGAGCCCGAGCTCGAAAAGTACCGTAAGGAGGCAGGCGATCTTGCAAAGTGTGAAGAGGATGTGCTCAGCTATGCACTCTTCCCCCAGGTTGCAAAAGCATTCCTCGAAAACCGCAATAATCCCAAAAAGGCAGAGCCTGCTGCTTCTTCTGATGAAGTAAGAACAATTTATGTTCAGGATTTGTCCTGATAAAGATTATATGCAGTTCAAAAGCCGGAAACGATCTTTGTCGTTTATGTGATTTCAAAATGTTAGATTTTTATAGCGTAGCAGTTTTATGGCTGCTGCGCTATATTAATGCAGCAAGATTATTGGTCTTCCAAGCTTTATGGATATGACAATATAACTAAATTAAGATGTCCCCGCCTCTATAGGCGGCGGGTGACATTTAATTTTTTCAGTGGGAGTTCAATCTTCCACTGAAAACGTTGAATGACGCGGCTTTGCCGCTTATTGAATTTTCTCTCAGAATACTGTATGTTATTCAATTGTTGATTTTTGACATTGACAAAAATTCTTGCTTATTATAATATAGTACAATGTGATGAACTAAACTTGCGGAGGAATATGATGAAAGACTATTTAATAAGAGCAGTCAGCAATGACGGCAGTGTCAGAGCTTTTGGCTGTATTACCAAAGATACTGCCAATAAGGCGCGTCAATATCACAACACCACTCCCGTGGCAACAGCGGCTTTGGGCAGACTCCTTACCGCGGCTGCAATGATGGGTTCAATGCTAAAAGGCGACAAAGACCTGATAACCCTGCAGATGACAGGCTCCGGACCGCTTGGCAGAGTTTTGGCGGTGTCGGGCTCCGATTGCATGGTAAAGGGATATGTTGACAATCCTTATGTTGATTTGCCTCTCAACGAAAAGGGAAAGTTAGATGTTGGCGGAGCAATAGGCTCCAATGGATTTTTGACCGTAATCACAGATCTGGGGCTCAAAGAGCCCTACATAGGGAAAATACCTCTTGTTACCGGTGAGGTTGGCGACGATATTGCAAACTACTATGCCACATCCGAACAGACGCCCTCCGTTGTAGGCCTCGGTGTGCTGGTAGACAGGGATTTTTCGGTGAAAAATTCGGGCGGTATAATTATTCAGGTTATGCCCGACGCTCTTGATGAAACGATTGACAGGCTGGAGCAAAATATTCACAATATCACAAGCATTACCGATATGCTCGAATCGGGCATGAGCATAGAGCAGATTCTGAGCCTTGCACTTTCGGGCATAGATTTTCATTTTACCGAAAAGTCTGAGGTCGGTTATTATTGCAATTGTTCACGCGAAAGAGTAAGGCGCGTTCTTTCATCTGTCGGTGAAGCAGAACTTCGCTCTATCATCGAGGAGGATGGCAAGGCAGAGCTATGCTGTCATTTTTGCCCAAAAAAGTATGAGTTTGACAAAGATGAGCTTACCCTGATACTTTCGGAGCTTCACGAAAGCAAAAGAGCCGACAGCATAAACGAGGAGGAGAAAATCAATGATTAAGGCGTGTATATTTGATCTTGACGGTACTCTCTTAAACACAATTCCGACCATAAGCTATTACTGCAACAAAACCTTAACCGAGTTTGGCTTTGAAACCATAGACCCCGAGGAATACAAATATCTGGTGGGAAACGGAGCAAAATTACTGGTGGAACGTATGATAGACCGAGTAGGTGCAGATAAAGAAAAATTTTTTGACAAGATGTTTAAGTTTTATAACAAAGAGTATGACAAAAATGTTTCTTATCTTACTAAGCCTTACGACGGCATACCCGAGCTTTTGACAGAGCTTAAGACAATGAATATCAAAAACTGTGTTTTGTCAAACAAGCCGGATTTTGCGGCAAATGAGGCTGTAAAAACCTTCCTTGGCGATTTAATTGACCTGACCCACGGCGGCAGAGACGGCGTAGCGCTCAAACCGTCAACAGAGGGTTTGGAGGAGATTCTTTTTGAAACGGGGTGTACACCTGACGAATGTATTTATATAGGTGATACATCGGTCGATATGCAGACCGGCACCTCTGCCGGCATATATACAATCGGTGTTTTGTGGGGGTTCAGAAAGAGAGACGAGCTTGAAGAAGCTAAGGCTGACGCAATAGTTTCATCTCCTGATGAAATTTTGCAAATGGTTAAAGGGAGAGATAATTGATATATAAAGCAAAAAACATTTTCCGACAGGGCAAAAAGCGGAAAATGGTTTTTTAAAAAAGCGGTTTAGTATGAAAAGTGAGTATTTTTGTGCACTTTTACAACATGGCATTTTGGCACAGTCACAAATTGTGGGGTAGATTGATTTTGACACCAATATATGGTGGTGATTAAAAAAATGAAAAAAATCGTGTCAAAAGTAAAAAAAGTTCTTGACTTTTTTCTCATGATGTGATATCATAAATAGGCACTTTCGATGAGGGGTGCTTGAACTTTGAAAAATGAACAGTATGAGAGGTTCTCGAAAAGAGAATTTGAGTTA
>JAEDEG010000095.1 GCA_016293435.1 Clostridia bacterium | reverse complement strand
TTTTCTACCTCAACAGCTGCATCGGTCACAGTCTGACCAAAATCAATGAGAACATCACCGCCGGCAGTTTTGATTACAGAACCGCCGTTTAATATCAGCTGAGTGATATTGCCGCGCTTATCCTCTGTAACAACGGTCATTATACCGTCGGATATATATTTATCGAATTTCCGCTCACCGCTCGGCTCATAGTCGAGCTTATAATAAACCGTCATATCACCGTCGGAGGTGGAGGAGCTAAACTTTAGCGCAGTTGCTTGTGTGGTTGGAACACCAAGGTCGATGTGCTCTACATCAATGCTTGCCTTTGAGCCTTCATAAGGCAGGAGAACCGTGTCGAACGAAGCATCACCGGCAACATTTTTTTCGTAATATGCCCAGGGATTTGCTACAGCCTGACCATAGCCCGAGGTGTATACACCCTCGGTTAAAACAGGGGTTACATCAGTATCGGCCACTGCAATCTTTATGTTTTCTCCGCCCGTAAAGCCGGTGGAAATTACATTGTTTTCGTCAATTGTTGTGTCGGAATCGGGAAGTGTATGCCAATTTTGCTTATAGTTATTGACCTCTGTTTTATCCTTGGGTGTACAAAGGTCCGAAACAATCCAGAATCCCGGCTTTACAAAGGTGATGGTACGTCTGTGATTGTTGCCGATATGTGTATAGCCCTTTGTTGTTTGTGAAAGGAAGTCGCAGCTTGAGTTGGTGTTCCAGTGATGAACATCACCCTGATTGCCATACATCAAAAGATAACCGGTTACACTCTTATGATTTTCGTCATTTATCGAAACGGTGTTGTGTCCGTTGGTGCTTACTGCCATTGAACGCTCTTCTCCGCCCGAATAAGTTACATAGCCTGCGTCAACCAAAAGGTTTCGACCCTTGGAAATTGCAATTATGCCGTTGTCATCATAATGACCGTGAGTACCGCCGTTACGCACATTGGTAAAAAGATATGACGCATTCTTTGACCAGTCGGAACGCATGAATGTATAGGTTGAATACGGAAGATGCACGCTCGTCCATTCGGGCTTTGTGCCCTGTGCGCCAAAGGTGTCGATATATTTGAGCTCATAGTCATTGTACCATGCCGAGAGATCCGAATATCTTTCTTTGGTAGATTTGCCGCCGGGACCTGAGTCACCGTAGCCAAGCTCTTCGCCGCCCGGGCCTCTGAGAAACAGAACATAGTAGGCACCGCGTCTCAAAAGCTCATCATATTCGGGACTTACAGCTTCGCCGTCATTGGTGATAAGGTTTCTTACGGTTATATATTTGTTCAGGGCTCCGGTGTGATAGGAGCCGGTGTCTTCGATATATGCACCGTCGGGATAGTATTCAGCAGCAAAGTTTTCGGTAAATACATCGATAATTTTCTTTTTTACCTGTGCTCCCTGTGCAAATTCGGGAAAGAGAACTGCAGTGTAGTACGCATAGGTTTTTTCGGTCTGAATCCAGTTGGCAGTGGTGGCATTGGAATCCACGAGCCCCAGCATTGCCTTGTACATATTCTTTATAACCGCTGTGTTTATCTCGGCATCAACCCATTTGAGATCTAAAAAGTAGTTGTATATGCCTATCCATGCCTCAAGGCGGACGGCTGTGTCGAGAGTTCTCGGCCAGCAGTAGTATCCTTTTGAGCCGGTATCGTTGATAAAATCCATCATACGTTTAACAAGAGTGTAGGAATAGATTTCGTCTCCTGTGTAGAGATATTCTCTGAGCATCTCACGATAGCCGTAGAAACGGCAGCTCTGATAAGCGTATTCAACATCGGAGCCGAGAATGTTTTGCCAGTGATTTTCGCCGGGGATACCGTTGAAGTTGTGAACATAGGTTTTGAGGTCATTCCAGCAAACTGTTTTTTCCTCCCATGTAACAAAGGGATCTCTGAGCACAAAAAACTCTTTGTTTTCGGAATAATCGGTAGATTTTTTTGCATAGAATGTGAGTTCACCGTTTTCGACGTTGTCGGTCTCCCTGATATCGTCAAAATTGAACATGAGCATGGTTCTGTAGGTTTCGTCTCCCAAAAAGCTGCCAAACATTTTTACCTTTAGCTCGTCATTTCTGCCGTAGGGAGTTTTCATGTAGCTGCCGGTACGCACAGATGCCGATGCCGTCGCCTTGTAGTAACGGGGTGTGCCGTTTACATATACCATCATTTCGGGTCGCATTTTTTCGTTGGGATAACCTGTACCGGCAATGGTAATCTCTGTTGTATCGTTATGCTTGGCGATAATGTCGTAGTTTTTGACCTCTGCCGAGGTGATTTTCAAATTGGAAATCGGAACAACAATTTTTTCGTATTCGGCAGAATCTACACTGCCCTGACCCACATAGTAGCCCGCAGACTGCATATCTGCAATGCCGGCAACAAGGGAGTCGACCCAGGGGGCGTTTCTGCCCGAAAGGGGTACGGGAGATTTTATGCTGCGGTTTTTCATATAGGTAAAAAGTTCATTTTGTGCAAGCTCATAATCACCTTTTTTTACAGCAGCTTCTACGGCTTCGAGTCCTTTATATTCGTAGTTGAAAACGGGTGTTTTAGTCCATTGTGAACCGTCCCACACACCAAAAAATTCTTCATCGGTAAATGATTGCCTGTCATTTGGCTTTTCGTCAGCCTTTACAACAAAGTCAAATTGTTTGGTATATTTGCCGGCAATGGTTGCCGTTAAGGTCACCTTAGCATCGGATTCATCCCACTTGGGACGGATTACTCTGCCTGCCGGAGTGATATAGTGTTCGTTGGAGGTCGACCATGTTATATCACTGCCGTAGATACCCTTATTCATGAGATTGAGATAATAGGTTATGCCGGAGGGGTCTTCGGTTGTGAGAAGTGAATAATCCAGCCGTTCAAGCTCTGCAAGCTCTGATTTTTCGGCAGAGGAAAAATCACGCAATACCACAAAGTCAAATGATATGGACTTTGTAACACCGGAGTTGGAAACATATGCCGTAACAGTTACCGGGATGTCGGAGCCGGTATCCACCGGTCTTGTGATTGCACCTGTGTCGGGGTTTATAACATCAGGGCGCGAAGATTCCCAACGAACTGTGCTGCCAAAGTCAAGGCTTTTGTAAAGATTGAGCGGAGCATCTATGAAATTGTACATTACCGGAGGTTTGGTTAAAACGGAATCTTCGGTTACACTGCAAAAATCATAGTCAATACGCGAAAGCGTGGGCGGTATTGCATAATATACCTTGTGGTTGTCGACCGTAAATGTGAAGTCGGTGTTGGATGAAGTGGTAAACTCGGTATACCAATAGGTTTCGCAGCCCATGCTTCTTGAATAGTGGTCTTTTATAACCGGCTCGTCATCAAGATACAGCGAATACATGCTGCGGCGTGTGTCCAATAGAATCTTTACACGCACCGAATCTTTAAAGCTGCGGTTGGTGCTGAGCCAGTTGGAGGAGGTGTCTGCTGCATTGGTTCGCTGACCGAGAATTATGTTGCCGCTCTCCTGCCATTCAACTGTGAGATAGCTGCCCTCAACCGAAGTGAGAACGGCTTTTACTATCCTGTTTGTTGCTCGTGCCATTTCAAACTCAACGCCTATAACGCCCTTTAGTGCATCCTCCTTGGCCGTGGAATAGGTGGGATATACTCTGATGTAGGTGGAGGTGTTGGTATTGTCTGTTCTTGTGACATGATATTTTCCGTCTTTTATTTCAAACACATCGGTATAGTTACGAGGGTCGGTGCCGATGTAGTTGTCGAGCTCTTCGGTTTCAAAATCGTTGAAGCAGATTAGCTCGTCTATGCCTACATCTGTTTCAATATTCATCATGGTACCGGGAACTGAGAAGACAAAGGATTTTTGGATGCTTTCGGCTCCGCTGCGGATTGTGGCTGTGAGAGTAACCTCAAAAAAGCCTTCGGAATTGGGCCTGGTGACTGTGCCGTCATTTGAAATGACGGCCTCGTCGGAGCTTTGCCATACAATCTCTGTACCGTTGGCACCGACAGTCGGCAATGAAAGGTTGGAGTCTATTGTGCCGGGGGCAAGCTCTGATGAGGTGAGAAGCTTTTCGTAGACAACGGCTTCTGCATCGAGTGCAACCCTCTCAGAATCGGGCATATCTCTCCACACGTTATATATGCGATAGCTCTCGAAATTGAGTGTGGTATAATTGGAGCCGTCCATATAAAACTGAATATAGCGAAAGCCCGAAGCATCCTCGGCTCTCACTCTGATATTTTCGAGCACAAGCACATTATCCAGCCAGAGCGAATATGTGTCGGATTTGGTATCAATAAGAAACGCCCATTTCATTTTGTATTCTCTTGAAGAATCGGCAGGCAGAGTCTTGGCAGATGCACCGTCATAATACGAGATACTTCCGTCGGGGCGCCAGTCTACTGCGGTGACGTTTTGACCGTAATTACCCGTGGCATCGTAGGAACGGGTAAGCACATTTACAGCCTTTGTACGCGAGGTGACAAATTCCATATAAATTGGCTTTTCATCGGTTTCTATTTTGTTTTTGTTTATATAAAATCTGAGGTATGTCTCTTTGTTTGAAGAACGGGTAAAGGCAAGCCTGCCGTTTTCTACCCCAATGCTTCCGCCGTTTACATTGTTGACAAGCAAATCGGAGTTGAAGGTTCCGTCTTCAAAGTCATCACCGTGAACAACTCCCATCAGCTCAGGAATACCTGCCGGCTGAGATTGGAGCGGAGCTACTGTGAATGTGAAGGTTTTGGTATCGGATACAATGCCTCTTGACACAATTGCCGTGAGGTTAACCTCAGCTTCATTTTTGAGCGGTCTTGATACAACACCGTTTGGAGCAATTATGCTCTTGGTATCTGATTCCCAAGTGATAACGGAGCCCTCTTTGCCACTTGTCGGCAAACAAAGTGAATCGATGAGATATTTGCCGTCGGCAAGGGGTGCGGTGAGAATAGAATCGAAATCAATTTCTGCAAGGTCTGCCGCAACTGCCTCTTCGTCGGTGATAGGTGTGGGGGCAACCTTGTATAAATTATAGTTTTCAAATTCTATAGTTGTATAATTTGAGCCCTCCATATAAAACTGCATATAGCGAAAGCCCGAAAAATCATCTGATCTGGAGGAAATATTATCCAGAACAAGCTGATTGTCTATCCAAAGTGAAAATTTGTCTTTTTCGGAATTGAAATATATACCCATTTTCATTTTGGTTTTGCTTGTGGAGGTTGCCTCTATGGTTTTGATGGCGGTGCCTTCATAATACAAAATGCTTCCGTCGGCTCTCCAGTCGATTGAAGTGATGTTGCGTCCCCATGTGCCGGCTGCATCATAAGAACGGGTAAGCACAGGCACCGCATTGGTTCTTGATACAACAAATTCGATATAATATTCACCTTCAAGCTCCTCCTGCTTTTCGGTAGCATAAAAGCGAACAAAGGAGTTGCCGCCCGAGGATGAACGGGTGAGCCTTGCCTTGCCGCCCGACACATCGAAGGAGCCTGCGGACGCGTTTGAGAGCACGAGCTTTGGGTTACATTCGTTATCTTCAAAATCGTCACCGTGCACAAGGCTTTCGAGAGCAGGAACACCTGCCGCAATTGTGCCCAGTGCCGGAACTGTAAATTTAAAATCCTTGGTTGTTTCGCTGACGCCGTATGTAAGCGTGGCTGTGAGAGTGACCTCGGTGTCCTCATCTGCGGGACGGATAACACCGCCTGCATTGGTGATTACCGATTCATCGGAGCTTTGCCATGTAATAACAGAGCCGTTTGCTCCCACAGCGGGAAGCCTAAGAGTATCTATGAGATATGAGCCGTCTGCAAGCGGTGCTGTAAGAATCGATTCGTTGCTGAGTGCATCCGCATCGAGATTTAACGCATTTTCGTCGGTTAAGGGAAGCGGTTCTTCGGCAAGTGCTGTCACTGATGCAAGTATAAAAGCAGACAGCATTAATGCCAAAATTCGTTTTACCATGTGTATCCTCCTTATGACTTTGATAAATTTCTACTATGTATTCTGTCAGTCGTTTATTATAACTACTGCCTCTGCATCGTTGTTTTTGGTGAGGACAAAAAGCTTGGAGGCATTGCCGCTCGACTGCTGCAGTGTGATTATATCGTCGGTGGTGGCAGCTTCGATATATCCTCTGGATCTGTTGTAAAGATAAATTACCTGCTCACCGTCATTGAAGAATTTAACCACCTTGTTGTCAAGCTCGCCGCCAAAGCTCACTTCTATAAAATCTGCAATGTCGTTTTTCATATAGTCATATGACGAATATGAAATGTCATATGCTTCACCGTAGAGGTTGCCTGTATTGCTATAGGTACGAAGTCCCTGAACGGAGGCTCGCTTATTGATATTTTTTAACTTGCCGTTGCTGCCTGTTACATATTGAATAAGATCGCCCATCCTGAGTGTTTTGGCAACATCATATGCCGGACTGTCGCTGTCGGCTACAAGCTCAATAACCTTATCACCGTTTAGAATTTCGAGCTTTCTTGCGTGCTCGCCGTCGGAATCGACATACTCTACCGACTCTCCCACAATGCATATCGAAGCATCTTCCTGAATCGGATATGGCCTGGAGGAATCCATGTCTTCCAAAACAAGAAGCACATCAACCGTCTCGCGGTTATATTTTTCTTTTTCGTATCTGTCGTAGATATTGTAATCGGAGCGTCCGGTCACGCCGTAGACATAATACGGACTGTTGTCGGTGATATATACTCTCACCCCGTAGTCGCTCATTGTGTTAACCTTTTTGGGTACACAAATAATCTGTGTGTTGTCATTTGTACAAAAGCCTCTGTCTACGTTACCGCCGCCAAAGGACAAAAGCTCTGCATTGAGCTCACATTTCAGAAACTGAGATGAATCTGCATTGTATACGCACAAGGTGCGGATTTTGCCCTCTGAATCGAGCGCATAGCCGGCTATTGATCCCTCAAGAATGTCGGGATTTAGTGTGAGCGAATCTATTGTATTTGTTACACCGTCTACTCTGTCTAATGAGTATTTTATTTTTGTATTGCACTCATACTCTTTTTCTGTATCATTTTGGAGATAGTACGAAATTGTTTCGTTGCCGTCTTTTACTTTTACCTCCTTTTCGGGAGCTGTTCCTTCTATTATAAGAAGCTTTAGGCTGTTGTCAATACCGACAGAATGTGCGGCCTTTGCAATATAGCCGTATTTGAGATCTGTTTTTTCGGTACCGATAATTCCGACGATAACGCCGTCTGCATCTAAAATGAAGTCTGCCTCTTGGCCAATACGGAGATTGAGATCCGTATCATAGAAGGTACCGGCAACCGCTACTCTGCCCTCGCTGTCTTTTTCTTCAACAATACCGCTCACGGTTTTGGCAGAAACAACCGCACTGACAAGGTTAAGGTCTTCGCTGACAGAAAGTGATATTGCGTTGTTAATCTCCAAGGATGCAAATTCTATCAAATTGCCCTCGCTGTCTTTGAGCTTGATTTTTTTGTTGTCATCGTCTGATTCAAGCTCAAAGCCTCTTTTGCCGCGAAAAAGCTTATCGTCGGCAAAATATACCGAAGAATTGGAAGCGTTGAGCTTTGAAATAACAAAGCTTTCGGAATTTATAATTTCTACAACATCGGCTTTTTTGTCACCGTTGTTATCAATAAGAACAAATTTTCCGCTGTCTGAGTTGATATAGGCTTCTTTGTTTGTGGTATATCTGCCGTTGTAGGTGTATACGGCATCGGAGGAAATATTAAATTTCTTTTCTTTGTTGCTTTCGTCAAAATACGAAGCATAGCCATCATTTATGTCGGTATCTTCACAATCGAGCTCAAGAGCGGTGTTTTGAAGCTTGTCTGCCTCCATACACACAACCTCCTGCCTGCCCTTTTCGTTTTCGCGCACCCATCCAAACACATAATAGCCCACAAGGTCAGAATAATCGGAGTTGCTTTTGTAGGTGACTGAGTCTACCGTAACATAGCCATCCTCAGTTACGGGGGTTGCATTTATTATGGATTTGTAAGCATTTTCGGTAAATATGCCCTCAAACTTTTCGGCATCTGAATTTTTTTCAAGTTTTTCGGCAAGGGTATTGTCTTCTACCGTATATGAACCGGAATTGCCGTAATCGGGGCTTAGGGGATGAGCATCGAGAGCATTGTCAATTATGGTGATAATCTCGCCTCTTACAGCATTGGCTGCACTAAGGTCGGCATTGTCGGTAAGCCCGAGTATGCCTGCCTGTGCCACATAGCCGTTTGGCCAGCCGCCCTTATTTTCTGCCACAGAGCCGTAGCCGAGCAGACAAACCATCATTTTGAGAGCCTGATTGTATGTAATGTTGGCATCGGGAGCAAAGGTACCGTTTCCCATACCGTTTACAATATCAAGTGAAACCGCAGCAGCAATATAATCCTTTGCCCAGTGGTCTGCCGGCACATCTATAAAGGCAGCAGTCATTCCGTCCGGGCTTGGAATGCCTGCAAGGCGGCAGATGATTGCTGCAAATTCGGCTCTGGTAATGCTGTCTTCAAGACGCATGCCGTTTTCGTCGCCCTGCATAATTCCGAGAGCCTGAACTCTGAGCACTGCTTCTGAGTCCGGAGCGGCATAGGCACCGATTGAACATAGCATGCATAGTGTCAGAATAAAGCTGATTATTTTTTTCATGTTATAGTTTCTCCTTTTTTGATAATCTTTTTTCATAGATAAATCGTTTTTTTGCATGAACGGCTGAAATGCCTACACGCAAAAAGGATTATGCCGCACCTGCATTACTGCCAGCAGGATTCATAACCGTCTGTCAGATATCTTACCAATGCTTCGAGATAAAAATAATCTCCAAATATAAGTGCTTCGTCATACCAACCGCTTTTTCTGTTGTTGGTACCGCCCAAAATAAGGGCATCGATATAGTTGTCGTATGCCACGCTGTAGTTTTTTATAAGTGAAAGCATTACCGCATCAGCTTTTTGTTTGAATGCTGCTATTTTGCTGTCATCGGGAAGAAGCGATGCCATCTCAAGCGTTGCACACACTGCAATAGCTGCGGCAGAGGTATCAACCGCCGCTAAGGTGTTTTTGAGCTTAAGATCGTGGCAGGGTATCATATTGTCGGTCAGATTGTCATAGAAAAATGATGAAAGCTTTTTGAAGCAGCTGAGATATTCTTCGTTGGACGTAAACTTGTAGTGCATTGCAAAGCCATACATTGCCCATGCTTGACCTCTCGACCAGCAACCGCGGGGATTATTTATATGGTTTGAGCTGATACCAATGATCTTACCGCTGTTGTCTGTATCAACAAGATTGTATGTAGAGCCGTCGGGAAGGATCATTTCGTCTATTTCGGTACGGATATGCTCAATAGCAGCATCATAGTACATTCTGTTGCCGGTAACATTTGTTGCCCAGTGCATGAGAGCTATATTTATGATGCTGTCTACCGCGAAGTTTTTGATATCGCCCCATGCTCTGAAATACCTATGCTCCGGCTCATACATAGAATAGAGCACATCGGCTCCGGTTAAAAGAATCTGCTTTGCTGTCTGACTGTTGCACAAGCGATATGCCGGTACACACAATGGCATATAAAGTATACCCTGACACTGACTCCGAATGTACTCAAGCCCCTTGAAGCGCTCCACAATTTTGAGTGCTGCTTCTTTAAACTTGGGATCGCCGGTGTAAGCATAGCACAACCAATAAATGCCCGGACCGCATCCTGCCGCCCAGTTTAAACCGGCTCCCATAAACTTTAGTGAACTGATATCAACCGGACTGTAAACACCTGCATCTGCCGAAATAGGGATTTTTTCTTTCCATTTTGCAAGATTGCGGGTAACTATTGACACAGCATCATCAATTGCAAGCTCAAGCACTTTTTGGCTGAGAATTTCTTTTGTCTGCGTCAATGCATTCACCTCCTTTACTCTTTGCCGTGGTTATTTTACATTTATTTTACCATTTACACACATTTTAGAAAAGTAGCCAAAATAGCAAACAACCTACCGAAATGCAAAAAATGAGGGCAAAAGCCCCCATTTTCGCAACATTAATACCTTTTTATGAATGATTCAATAAGCGGCAAAGCCGCGTCATTCAACGTTTTCAGTGGGAGATTAAACTCCCACTGAAAAAATTAAATGTCACCCGCCGCCTATAGAGGCGGGGGACATCTTAATTTAGTTATAAAAGAATGTGTCTCTTAAGAT
>JAEDEG010000094.1 GCA_016293435.1 Clostridia bacterium | reverse complement strand
AATATAACTAAATTAAGATGTCCCCCGCCTCTATAGGCGGCGGGGGACATTTAATTTTTTCAGTGGGAGTTCAATCTCCCACTGAAAACGTTGAATGACGCGGCTTTGCCGTTTATTGAATATAAAATAAACACATACGGAGGTACTGAATATGGAAAGATTTGCATGGCACGCAGTGCTTTGTCCCGGCAAAAAAGAAGAATATATCAAAAGGCATGACGAAATATGGCCCGAAATGACAGCCGTATTAAATGACGCAGGCATACACAATTACACAATTTGGAACACCGGAGACCATCTTTTTGGTTATTATGAGTGCGAAAGCATAGAATATGCCGCAAAGGTTCAGGCAGAAAGCCCGGTTGTTGCAAAATGGGACAAAAGCATGGAAGGCATTATGGTAATGGAAAAAAATGCCGACGGCTCAAACCTCATCCGCCAGGTGTTTTTACATAAGTAATTCAAAGTCAAAAATCTGAATTAATGTAAATTTATTTCTCAATCTGTCAGAAATGAAACTGGAGTTTTTCCAAAATATTTTTTGAAAACCTTGGTAAAATACGAAGCATTGTCAAAGCCGCATCTCAGTTGTATCTCTCCCACAGTGTATTTGCCGCCGCGAAGCATCTTCATGGCTGTTTCGCACCTGAGCATATTTATATAGTTTACGGGAGTTATTCCCATAAGCCTTTTAAATTCCCTGGCAAAATGACACCTGTTCAGGCCAACATAAGATGCAATTTCGTCAAGGGTAAGTCTTTCGTTAAAATGATTTTTGATATAGTCTGTTGCGGCTCTCATATTCCTGACAGATTTTTTTGCTGCTTCTTTGCCGTGTGGGCCGTCAGCGTATGCATGGTTGCGCACAAGATATACCAGAAACGCAAGTACACTGCTTCGTATTGCCGCAACACAATATTCATCATCATATTTATACTGTTCAATAATATCTTCAAAAAGCTCCGCAGCTTTGGGGTCGGAAATTTTGGGATTCAGGACAATTTCATCTATACGAATCCCATTGTCTATACAAAATTGAGCATCAACAATAAAACATCGGTATCCAAGTTTTTTTTCTTCTCTCGTTGTATGCATGCAATTGGAATTGACTGCAAAAATATCGCCCTTCGACAATTCAAAGCTGTCGGCGTCACTCATAAAAATGCCACTGCCCTGCGTAACGTACAAAAACTCAATTTCTCTGTGCCAGTTGAAAATATTAAACATTCCTTCTGTAGTTTTATCGGGTAAAATAAACGGAAGCGCCTTGCTTTCAAGCCTGTGTAATTCATAAGTATAGTCCATAATCTTCAAAAACACCGCCAATCGTCAATATAGTGTTAATAATAGTCAAAATAGTTTATTGCATTTTGCTTTTGTAAGTTATATAATATTACCATGATTTATTTATACTATTATAATACATAATTTGTCTAAATGCAAATATTAGTTGCATTTTTTAATAATTTTTTGTATTAATATAACACAAATCAAATGAAAACATGTCAAGGAGAAATAAAATAAATATGTACAACGTTGTCGTTATCGGATGCGGACATATGGGCGAGGTGCATCTGAAAGATATATACACAATGGAAAATGTGTGCATATACGGTGTGGTCGACCTGGATGAAAAGCGGGCGTCAATGTGCGCAGCAAAATACAATGCCAAAAGCTGGTCAACCTCATATGAAAAATATTTGCAGGATGCAAACACAGATATCATAATATGTGCCACATATCCGTCATCACATCTTGAGATACTGAAAAAATGCGACAAATACCAAAAGCACCTTTTGTGTGAAAAACCTATCACCACCACAGCAAATCAGGCAAAGGAGTTTGTGGATATTGTCAAAAAAAGTACCATAAAGGTTCAGATTGGCTACATACTGCGATTTAACGAAACCTACCGTACAGTTGCAAAAATGATTGCCGACGGCGCAATTGGAAAACCCATTATATTAAGAATGTCTCAAAATCATCATATTATGGACAGAAAAAAATACGGTGCTCTTTTAAAAGATTCGTCTCCAATTGTGGACTGCGGAGTACATTATGTGGATGTGTGCCGCTGGTTTACCGGAAGTGAAATTGAGAATATAGACGGTATTGCAGCCCGAGTGGGCGACGTAGCTCCGGAGGATTCATTCAACTACGGTCTTATTACCGCTACCATGTCAGATGGCAGCATAGCCTACTACGAAGCAGGCTGGGCAGATACAATTTCGTCGGAAAACAAAAAGGAATTTGTGGGACCAAAAGGCAGAATTACAATTACAGAGCGAGATCATCGGCTCACCTGCCAGGAGGAAGGAGACCTCATAGAATACTACAAATATCCCGAAAAAGAATATAAAATGATAAACGTTAACTGCAAGCGCCGCCCAACCGGAGAACAGCTTGCTCACCTTATCAAAATGATAGAAGCCGGAGTCGAAGCAACTCCCACCATCGATGATGTGTACAAGAGCTTTTCGGCTGTTATTGAAGCAGATGCTATTTTGAAAAAAAATTTATATAATAAGGAGTTATGACCATGTCAGAAAAAATTAAAATCGGAGTAATCGGCTGCGGACGTATTGCCCATGCAGCACATTTTCCCCCTTACAGCGAAAATCCTAACGTAGAAATTGCTTATTGCTGTGATATCATTGAAGAAAAAGCCAAAATTGCTGCAGAAAAATACGGCGGTAAGGCAATTACGGATTATAAGATTATTCTTGCAGATCCCGAAATAAAGGCTGTGTCTATATGTACACCCAACTACTGCCACGCAAGCATTTCAATTGAAGCTCTAAAATCAGGAAAGCACGTTCTTTGTGAAAAGCCCGCCGCAAGAACTCTTGAAGAAGCAATGGATATGCAAAAAGCTCAGCAAGAAACCGGCAATATTTTGAGCATTGGCGTTGTAAACCGTTTTAACACTGCTGTCAACAAAATCAAAGAGCTTGTTGAAGCAGGAGAGCTCGGCAATATTCATCATGTATATATGAGCTTTCGTGCTTACAGAAGCATCCCCGGAATCGGCGGTGATTTCACCAACAAGGCTGTTTCGGGCGGCGGTGTTCTCATTGACTGGGGCGTACACTATCTTGACCTTGTTATGTATGTATGCGGCGACCCCAATCCCCGCACGGTTAGCAGCGAGACCTTCTCTGTTCTCGGCAAAAACATCAAGGACTATGTATACACAAATATGTGGGCTGAAGACACTGCCAAATTTGACGGTGTAAACGATGTTGAAGAAAGTGTTACAGGTCTTATCAGAACTGATGGTCCCGTTATCACCTTTAACGGTGCATGGGCACAAAACATTGGCGAAAGTGATTCTTTCATTGACTTTATGGGTGACAAGGGCGGTATCAGGCTCCAATACTGCGGCAACTTTGTACATTATTCAACCAAAAACGGTATGCTTTCCAAAACAGAATATTCCTACCCGGAGCGCAACGCATACAGCAACGAAATCGACGCTTTTGTTGATGCAGCTATGGGCAAAGAATGTGACAAACGCGCAAGCATCAACGTTAATATTCACACTCAAAAAATCATGGAAGCTATATACAAATCTGCACAGCTTCATAAAGAGGTAGAGCTTTAAAAGCATACTTACAGCAATTCAAAAAGGGGCATTCTTCAACATGGTAATTGAATTGCCCCTTTTGTTGTATAAAAAAATGTCGGGAGAAAGGTAATTATGATACAAAATCATGACAAAACCAATCCAACAGTATACAAAATTCTGAAATATGTTGACGAAAATATCTCATGCAGACTTGCCGTTTCAAGGATTGCAGAAGAATTTTCGTACAGCGTAAGCTATATATCCCATCTTTTCAAAAAGGAAACGGGTGTTTCACTCCAAAGTCATGTCATATCCCAAAAAATAGAGTATGCCAAATCGCTTCTTTCTGACAAAAATGTCACGCTCAGCGAGGTGGCGGCAAAGTGCGGCTACAAATCTGTTCCATCGTTTTGCAAGCTGTTCAGAAAGTATACGGGATTTACTCCCTCTCAGGGCAAAAATCCTTCGATAAAGTATGAGAACAAACAAAAAGGCGCCTGACTTTTGGTAAACGGATTTTATTATATAGTAAGCACAACCTTACCCACATTTTCACCTCTGTAGAGTATATCGTGGGCAGCTTCTGCCTCTCGGATGGGAAGCACCTTATATATTGTGGGTTTAACCTCACCTGCTGCCACCTTGGGCCACACATCCTTAACCAATGATGCAAGTATCCGAGCCTTTGTTTCGGGAGTGCGTGAGCGAAGTGTTGAGCCGACAATTCTTACATTGCGCACATATATGTTTTTGAGGTCAATTTCTGTTTTTTGTCCTGCAAGAGCCGCAATCATTATCCAGCGTGCACCGTGAGTAAGATAGTGAATACATTTGCCCATTACTTCACCGCCGAGGCAGTCAATTGCCACATCTACACCTCTGCCCGCACAAAGCTCGGCTTTCAGAACCTCTGCAATGTCTTCTTTTGAAGTATCAACAACGATATCCGCACCGAGATGAGCTATTTGTTTGACAAATTCCGCATTGCGAACAGTGGTGATAACGCGTATGCCAAAGGCTTTTGCCATGGGAATAACAACACTGGCAAGACCGCTTGCGCCTGCGTTCATAAGAAGTGTATTGCCCGGCTTTATACCGCCTTCGATAAAAAGATTGAGATAAGCGGTAGCAAAGGCTTCGGGAATCGCAGCGGCCTCTATCATGGAACAATTTTCGGGAACGGGCATAAGCATATCGTATTTTACATTTGCATATTCGGCATATCCGCCTCCGCCCAGAAGTGCACACACCTTGTCTCCAACCTGCCACTGCGACTTAGCTTTGGCTCCCTCGCCAACCTCAACTACAGTACCCGCAATTTCAAGACCCATCCATTCGGGGCATCCGGGAGGAGGCGGATAGTCGCCCTCTCTTTGCATGAGGTCGGCACGATTGAGAGCCGCGGCTTCAATTTTGACCATGCAGTCATCTGTGCCGAGCATCGGATCGGGCACATTGTCCCATCTTAATGTTCTGTCATCATTTACAAGAATCGCTTTCATTATTACTTTTCCTTTCTGTCAATAAATTTCAGACGAAAAACCACAATTTCTGTTTGTTATATTTATATTATATAACCTTGAAAAAATAAAAACAATATGATATACTTTTAAAAAAGAGGTAAAATTCTGTAAGCGGTGATATTTAATGAGCAGTTCAGTTTTTTGTGAAAGCTTTCTTTTTAGTGAAATTTCTCTGAGGCACACATACCACTGTGACAGCAGTCAGGGTGTTCCGGTTCACTACATAAGATATATGAAATCGGGCACGGGAAAAATCATTTCCGACAGAGGGCGCATAGATATTTCTCCGGGAGATATGTTTTATATACCAAAGGGATTAAAATATCATTCATATTGGCAAGGTGATGACATTGTAAGCTTTGACTCATTCGGATTTGAGTATTTTCCGTCTCCTGTGGGAGTGGAATTTGATTTACAAAAAATCAATTACACAAATGATGCTTTTGAAGCATATCAGAGTCTGACATCAGACAAAACGGTGAGCTGCCGTTCGGTCGGACTTTTGTATATTCTTATGTCAAAGCTGATGCCGATGATGACCTCTGCGGCTATTGACAGCAAAAGCCGCACCGTAGAAAAGATTGTGAGAGCACTCGGAGAAAACCCGACATTCAAAACAAAGAAAATAGCCAAAATGTGCGGCATAAGCGAATCTACACTATATACACTTATTAAGCAAAAGCTCGGCAAAACGCCAAACGAAATCAGAAAAACAGCACAGTGCGAAAAGGCAATGGAACTGCTCAGAACAACGGATATGACTATTGAAGAAATAAGCTGCAGGATGAATTTCAGTTCTTCATCATATTTTAGAAAAATTTTCTTTTCGATAACCGGAAAAACACCGAGAGAATACAGAAAAGAAAACGTTATATAAGGAGACAAAAAACACAATGAAAAAAACGATATCATATATACGCAGGGTCAACTATTACGAAACCGATAAAATGGGCATAACCCATCATTCAAACTATGTACGCTGGATGGAGGAGGCAAGAGTTGAATACCTAAGGCACATAGGCATTAGCTACAAAGAAATGGAAGATAAAGGAATTGTATCGCCGGTTATCGGTTTGAGCTGCAAATACCATTTGTCTACCGGCTTTGATGACGAGGTTGAAATATTTGTATCTTTAAAAAAATACAACGGAGTAAAATTCAGTTTTGAATATACAATTAAAAATACAGCAAACGGCAAAACTGTCCTGACTGCCGCATCAGAGCACTGCTTGCTCAAACCCAATGCAACGCCTGCAATTTTGAAAAAGGACTACCCCGAATATGATAAAACACTAAATGAATGCTTAAAAGATTAAAAAAAAGTCTTTACAAATTGTATTTTTTGTGATATCATATGTATATTATAAATATCATTTGGGGCATTAGCGCAGTTGGGAGCGCATCACACTGGCAGTGTGGGGGTCAAGGGTTCAAGTCCCTTATGCTCCATTAATACATCAGAAGCCTTTTAAACACGTTGAACCCAGTGTTTATGAGGCTTTTGTTTACTTTTGCAGAGCACTGCTATGTCGATAGATGTCAATGTAAGTAGCAATTTGACAACGATTTTAAATAAACAAGATAAAAAATACATGATTATAACTAAATTAAGATGTCCCCCGCCTCTATAGGCGGCGGGTGACATTTAATTTTTTCAGTGGGAGTTCAATCTCCCACTGAAAACGTTGAATGACGCGGCTTTGCCGCTTATTGAAGGAGACTCAAAAATGACCGAAAAGCTTTACGATTCAGACAGCTATGCAACCGAATTTGACGCAACTGTATTGTCATGTGAACAATGTGACAAGGGATATAAAACAGTTTTGGACAAAACACTTTTTTTCCCGGAAGAGGGTGGACAGTGCTGTGATAAAGGTACACTCAATAATACAGTAATAACCGATGTTCAGATAAAGGACGAGACAGTGTATCACTATTCCGACACTCCCTTTGATCCCGGTGCATCCGTCCACGGAAGCATTGACTTTAAACTCCGTTTCCGCAATATGCAAAATCACACCGGTGAGCACATAATATGCGGTATAGCCCACAAGCTCTACGATTGTGAAAATGTGGGCTTCCATTTGGGTGAGGACTATGTAACCATGGATCTTGACTGCACTCTTTCCAAAGAACAAATAGAACAGATAGAGTATCTTGCCAACGAAGCTGTGTTCAAAAATACAGATGTTACAGCATACTACCCTTGCGAAGAAGAGCTTTCTGCACTTGACTACCGCAGCAAAGGCGAGATTAGCGGCAAGGTCAGAATAGTGATAATAGACGGTGTTGACGTGTGCGCCTGCTGTGCACCTCATGTGTCAAGAACCGGCGAGGTCGGTCTTATCAAAATTGTCGATTTTACAAATCACCGCGGCGGTATGCGATTTACCATTCACTGCGGATTTGATGCTTTGCGCGATTATCACGAGAGATATATGCAAACTCTTGCAGTGTCTAATATGCTTTCTGTAAAGCAGAATGAAGTTTCCGAAGGAGTGCACAAACTTCTTGATGATATGGAAAAGCTCCGTCATGAGCTTAGCGAAAAAAACAAAACCATAGCATCAATGTATGTTGACGCTTTATCTTCTGCCGACAAAAATGTGTGTATTTTTGATTCTTCACTCGATCGCGATGCCATGAGAATCATAGCCAACGGCGGCATGCAAAAGATTAGCGGCGTGATTGCCGTTATGTCCGGCAGCGATGCCGGCGGCTACACATATATAATGGGAAGTGAAAATGTTAATCTTTGCAATTGGACAAAAGATATCAACTCAGCACTCTCGGGCAGGGGAGGCGGCTCCAAAACAATGATTCAGGGAAGTCTTGGTGCCACAAGAGCGGAAATAGAAGATTTTGTAAAAAATATAAAATAAATTGCGGTTTGACATATCAGCTGTACATTCTTAGTATTTTACCTGTAGGATATATCATAATTACTATTGACATATCCCGCATAATGTGGTATTTTATTTAGTGTAAAATAGGGAGTAAGTTGAAAGGAAGACAGTGCATGAATTTAGCAAACAAAATCACAATGTCAAGAATATTGCTCATTCCGCTTTTTATGATTGCCTATATGTGGGATTTTGCATATAACGAGCTTGTTGCCTGCGTTATTTTTGCGGTTGCAGCTCTCACCGACGGTGTAGACGGTTATGTTGCCCGCAGCTACAAAATGGTAACCGATTTTGGCAAATTTATCGATCCTCTTGCTGACAAGCTTCTAATTGCCACAGCTCTCATATGCTTTGTAGGTGAAAATGAGATTGCGGCGTATATGGCGGTTATTATTATTGCCCGCGAATTTATAGTTACCGGGCTTCGAACCGTTGCAATGTCAAAGGGTGTGGTAATTGCTGCTTCCATGACAGGCAAGATAAAAACCTGTATCCAGATAGGTGCGGTTATCAGCGTTTTTCTCTTTGGACACAATTCGCCCTACGGCGAAATGCTCACTTTTGATCTTTTTGGCAGTCAGTATTCTTTCGGATACATAGCTATGTTTATTGCCACAATTTATACTGTGTATTCCGGTGTTGAATATCTTGCCAAAAACAAAAAGCTTTTGGAAGATCATTAATATTTTCATAAAATATTCAGTTTGTATTGAGCTACGAAAATTTCGAAAAATTTTCGTAGCTCTTTTTATTGTATTTTTTATCAGTCTTTGGTATGATTACAACAGAAGCTATTTTGTTGAATAAGGAGATATCCAATTATGAACTTAATGGGAATTGACATCGGAACCACTTCTGTAAAGCTGGCGGTTTTTGATGAGTCTCTCAAAGAAAAAATATCCCTGAGTGCCGACTATACTTTAGACGCACGCGGCAATACAGTGGAGTTTGAATCCGAAAAATATTGGCAGATTGTATCGGAAGAATTAAATAAAATACGAAAAGAGCTCGATATTGATGCTCTGGCAATCGACACTCAGTGCGAAACCCTTATTCTCACCGATGAAAACGGCACCCCGGTGCGCAAGGCTATTGTATGGCTCGACAACCGTGCCGACAGAGAAGCCAAGCTCATAGAGGCGCATTTTGGCAGAAAGAGAATTTACGAAGTAACCGGTCAGCCTGAGGTTACTGCCACCTGGCCTGCCTGCAAGCTTTTGTGGGTCAAAAACAACGAGCCCGAAGTGTGGTCAAGGGTTAAGAAAATTTTTCTCCTCGAGGACTATATTCTCTACAAGCTTACCGGCAAATTTGTGACCGAAAAGACCTTGCAGTCGTCTACCATATACTTTGATATTCACACCTCCGATTGGTGGGATGAGATGCTAAGGTTTATTGAGGTTTCAAGATCCATGCTTCCAACGCTTTGCTCAAGCGGAGAATACATAGGAGATTATGAAGGCATCAAAATTGTGACCGGAGCCATGGATCAGGTTTCGGGTGCAATTGGCGCAGGCGTTATCAAAAAGGGCATTGTCAGCGAAATGACCGGCACTACCATGGTTATTTTCACCCCAACAGACAAAGTGCCTGCCTACGACGAGGCAAGCATTGTGCCTTGCCACTACAATTATGACAACAAATACTGCCTGCTTCAGTGGACTCCAACCGCCGGAATGGCACTTAAATGGCTCAAAAATGCTCTTTGCGAAGATTTTTCGTTCAGAGAGCTTGACAAAATGGCAGAAAAAATTGCTCCCGGCAGTGACGGCGTTACATTTTTACCCTATCTTTGCGGCTCAACCATGCCCAGATATAATCCCAAGGCAAGAGGCAGCTTTACCGGACTTACCACCGAGCATACAAGAGGCCATTTTGTGCGCAGTGTTATGGAGTCGGTTGCATGTATGCTGAAGTCAAACTTTGACTATGCAAAAAGCGAGGTGGCGGAGGTCAGAGCCATGGGTGGCGGTGCCAACAGCTCTCTGTGGTGTCAGATAAAGGCCGACATGACCGGCAAAAGGCTTCTAACTCTCAAAAATAAAGAAACCGCCTGCCTTGGCGGAGCAATACTTGCAGGCGTGGGAACCGGCGTGTTTGCTTCGGTAGAAGAAGCTGCTTCAAAAATCGAAACAGACAAGGTGTTTGAGCCTTCGGGTACATCCTACGATGAATGTTACGAAAGATATCTTTTATATGATAAAATTTTAAATATATAATAAAATTCAGAAAGGATTTGATATTATGGCAAAAGCAGCATTTGTTGGCTTTGGTGAGGT
>JAEDEG010000248.1 GCA_016293435.1 Clostridia bacterium | reverse complement strand
AATAGTTTTTCAAGTGCGTTTGCATCGCCCTTTTGCATTGCTTTCATCATACACGACAAGAACATAACGTCACAGGCAGTTAGTTGTACGCCTTTGATGTTAAAAAACTTTTTAATCTTATCAATGCTTGCACCCTCAACAACCAAATCAAGAAGCTCACTAGCCCTTTGTTTTCGGTCTCTTTTTTCACGTCTAGCCTTTCCGGATGCAATACCGCCCTTGCGACCGTTTACCCGAGCTTCTTCCGAGCTTGGAACGATTAAGTTTTCAATTCCGTCATTAGCCACATATACCACCTCATTCCGTATAACCTAACATATAACTCTCAACAAGGCTTTCAGCTTTTTCTTTTGTGATTAGCTTTTTTCTTTTCATACCCTTAATGCAGGCAATCTCATCGCCACTTCTTATTTGCCCCATATACGTCTTATATGCTTGTGATGTTATCGTTTTATTTTTCTTCAAAACATTTAATAGCTTAATTGTTTCCATTCAACAACACCGCCTTTTGTCCTGTAAATTTCTCCCACCTTGCAATAATTACATCAACCCATTTAGGTTCTAACTCCATAAGATATGCAGTCCTGTTCAATTGCTCGCAAGCGATCAATGTGCTACCACTACCGCCAAATAAGTCAAGCACCTTTTCATCCTCTCGGCTACTTGATTTTATAGCTCTACTGCATAATTCAATAGGCTTAGGTGTTGCGTGTCCTACTCTTTCATCCTTGCCCGCTCTGTCAAAATGCCACACATTGTTCATATTGTCGTGAACATTGTCAAAGTATGCCCTTGTAGAGTAGTATTCTTTTTTAATCTCTTCGTATTCTTTTTTTAATGCGTCGTATTCTTTTTTAAATGCGTCAATGTTGTGTTCTCTCGCCCATTCTTGAAATTTAATATATACATATTCTGGAACTAAACTCCACTGACTTTTATTTGTCCAATGGTCTCGGCTCTTGTCTGAATGTCCTGCTATGGTTTTCATTGTTGGAATATCCCAACCGCATTTTATCCTTTGCTCTTCCAAATACTTTCTAATAGGCTCCCACGCTTCAAAGTAATTGTCTGCATTATTATTAAATCCCTGTACTCCAACCATAACAAACAAACACTTTTCGTCTGCAATCGGGTACATTCTAAAATCTTCCGACAACTGCCCTTGTCCGTTCCCCTTATCCCACGTTATAAGGTTTCTAAAAGTGATTTTATTATCTTTCTGCATAGGCTTTAATATATTGCTATAAATATCCATTAAAGGCTCATCAATACCCCAACAGTACCAACTTCCATTGTCCTTTAATGCTCCAAACGATAAAGGTATCCACTGTCTGTTAAATTCAAGCAAATCATCAAAATTCAAGTTGTCGTTTGCTACTCCGTCCGCTTCCTTTTTCATTCCGTATGGTGGATCAGTAAACACAAGGTCTGCCTTTGCTCCATTCATCAGCTTTTCAACATCCGTTGCACTGGTGCTATCTCCACACATCAGTCTGTGTCTGCCTAACTGCCATATATCGCCTTGTTTTGCAATCGGCTCTACCTCTTCGGGTACTTCATCTTGGATTATTTCTATCGGCTCTTCCTCCTCATCTGTCATATCAAAACCAAAGTCCGACATATCAATATCGAATATTCCGTCTAATTCCTCGCCAAGCAAATCAATATCCCACTCTGCAAGCTCTGCAACCTTGTTGTCTGCAAGCCTGTAAGCCTTAATCTGTTCCTCTGTTAAATCATCAGCAACCACGCAAGGCACAACGTCAAGTCCTAGCTTCTGCGCCGCTTTGTATCGTGTGTGACCGCATACAATTACATTGTCCTTGTCAATTACTACTGGCACTTTGAAACCAAACTCTTTTATACTGTTTGCCACAGCATCCACCGCATTATCATTCTTACGTGGGTTTTTCTCGTATGGTTTTATATCATTGATTTTCTTTTCTACTATCTGCATAATATGCACCATCCTTTTTACGTTTATACCGTCATTTTAGCATAATAAAATAAAAAAGGCTA